>NZ_CP118965.1 GCF_029024105.1 Acinetobacter lwoffii
TTATAGTAAAATTTTAATCGTTAAACCCACTAAAGCAGAACCGATGATGACTCTGAGCACACTTTGATTAAATTTAAATAATGCGACTACAGCTAAAATTGCAATAATGGCAGAGATATAATCAAAATTCCCTTCAAAACCCTGTGGCCAAAGCACGTGGTAACATAAAAAGAGTGCCAAATTTAAAATTACGCCCACCACGGCAGCGGTAATGGCGGTTAAAGGGGCAGTAAATTTAATTTGATTGTGTGTGGACTCTATAACAGGTGCTCCGGCTAAGATAAAGAAAAATGAGAAAATAAAAGTAAACCACGTGACGATGATTGCACCTAATGCACCTGCAATAAATTGATGTTCAGCACCCAACAGCGAATGGTTATAAGCTGCTAAGAAGCCGACAAAAGCCACCACCATGATCAATGGGCCGGGAGTACTTTCACCTAGGGCTAAACCATCGATCATTTGAGTTGGGGTGAGCCAGTGATAAAAACCGACAGCGCCTTGATAAACGTAAGGCAGAACAGCATAAGCACCACCAAATGTCAGAAGTGCAGCTTTAGTAAAGAACCAAGCCAGTTGAGTATAAGAATGACTCCATCCCAAAACTGCTGTTAAAGAGATGAGTGGAATTGCCCATAAAAGTGCTGAAATTACAGTTATTTTGATCAGATGAGACCATTTAAAAACAGCATGTTCAGGTGTAGGGGTATCATCATCAATAATTGCACGTCCATAGGATTTTTGACTGGACTGATGTGCATTTAGCTTAAATAAATCAGGATACTTTTTACCGACCAAATAACCCGATATCGCTGCACATAAAACGATTAAAGGGAAAGGAATATTAAAAATAAATATTGCAAGAAAAGCGATAACTGCAATCGCCCATAGAAATTTATTCTTTAATGAACGACTGCCAATACGATACGTGGCATGAAATACAATTGCGGCAACTGCGGGCTTAATGCCATAAAACAAACCGGCAATGATCGGGACGTCGCCATATTTCACATAGACCCAAGACAGCCCAATGAGGATAAAAAGAGAAGGTAGAACAAATAAAACCCCTGCAACGATGCCACCTTTGGTTTTATGCATTAACCAGCCAATATAAGTTGCAAGTTGTTGAGCTTCGGGGCCGGGTAAGAGCATGCAATAATTCAATGCGTGCATAAAACGCTGTTCTGAAATCCATTTTTTTTCTTCAACTAACTCTTGGTGCATAACAGCGATTTGCCCGGCAGGGCCACCAAAGCTAATGAATCCCAGTTTTAACCAAAATTTGAATGCTTGCCAAAAGCTGATAGATTCAATTTCTGTTTCATCTATTAAAGATGGCTTATTATTCATGTTAAATTCCTTTGAAAGTCTGCATATAAGCCATCAAAAATATGGTTTGAAAGATGGAGTAATTGATCATCATCTGTGATCGTGCTTCTTAAGCCTTGCAAGATTTTTTCAATGCCTAAGGCTTCGGCAGGCTCATTTCCCCCAACATCTAAAAAATGAACAATTTCAGCGATTTTATTTAAAGCAGGGTTTTGTAATTCAAAGCTATGCATTAACACTTCAAAAGTGACTAGATGATTGATATGGGTAAATTGGGCATCATCAAAATCAAAACCTAAGGTATCTTTGGGGCAATCATTGGGATGCTCTAACCAAATAAATTTTGCCTGAGGGTCTACAAATTTCTGAATGATCCATGCCGATGCCAAACGGTCAACCCAAGGACGCTTTCTGGTTGCCCAGATTTTATTTTGAAAATCTTGCTTGCATAGGACTTTTAATTGCTGTTCAAAATTATTGGGTTCATCGTATTCACCTAACCGGGCAATAACTTGTTCTAATCGGGTGAGTTCATTCAGTGTTTTGCTTTGATGAGTATTTGGGAAAAAATCTATTTCTATCAGTGAATTGAGGTTTTTTCTTAATTTTCGAATCTGTTTGAGATGTTCTTTTTTCTTATTTTCCTCAAGCGTATTTTGTATTTGTGAAATTTCAGTTCTCAGTTCTTCATATTCTCCAGTTCTGTCGAAAAGTTGAGCAAGGTCTAAATGTGCAGGAGGTTCAGTCTGAAAGATATAGGCATGCCCATGTTCATTAAGATGATCATGAACAACAGACTCGAATTTTTCAGAATGTGCTTCGGGTAAGAGGTAAACACCATCTCTTAAAGTTGCTGCACCATTTGACTTTAATGAACGCCAAATTCGCATTCTTGCGGTTGTGCTTTGACTGGGAAGTGATGAGATCAGTAATGATATTTTCATGTTATAAAATCAACAAATTTTGTTTATCTTATAACAATTTTAAAGGATTAAAAATAGTTTTCCTTTAATAAGAATATATGTAAAAGTCATAAAAGATTTTTCTATCCTTTAATAGTAAATTCAACAGATGCTTATAACTTAGCAGTTTGTAAAATAGAACTTTATAAATCTATTCATCTAGGAAATGCACATGGTCTGGCTTATTGCTAAGTACGCTCTAACTGCTGGAATGGTCATACTTATTTCAGAAGTTGCTAAACGTAGTGACCGTCTAGGCGGATTGATTGCAGCCTTGCCTATCGTAACGATACTTGTGCTGATATGGATGAAACTTGAGAATCAAGACCCGCAGAAAATTTCAAATCATGCTTGGTATACCTTTTGGTATGTAGTACCGACATTACCTATGTTTTTAGCATTCCCAATACTTTATCAGCGTTATGGATTTTGGCTATCTCTAGCCATTTGCTACGTAATGACCATTCTTCTTTTTCTTGCATGGGCAGCTATATTGCACCATTTCGGTATTGATTTGCTGTAAATGAACTAGGGGCATGAATGTTAGTTTTTCTAAAATTAACATAATACACCTTATACGAAATACTTGATATTTATCATTAAATTTCAGTATATTAGATCAAGCCGTTGTGGGGCATAGGGTACCAGAGCGGCTTTTTATTGATTATTTATGTTCCACGCTTAAAATTCGAACAATGTTTCATGATTTTTATAAGTTAAACTAAATTTAGTTGCCAATCCCAATAAGCTATTCACTAACTTGTAAATATCGGTATACCGCCTGACGACTAATCCCAAAAGCTTTTCCTAATGCCATTTTTGATGGATACTTCCTTTCCCTCCATGCTTGTCGTAAAGCTTCAGCTTGGTCAGGCTTTAGTTTATGCACCCGACCTTTGTACTTCCCCTGAGCAGAGGCGAGTTTTATTCCTTCCTTTTGCCGCTCTAAAATGATCTCACGTTCGAACTGTGCAAAAGCACCCATCAATTGCAGCATCAAATTATCCATCGGGGTGGATTCGGCCGTAAAAGTAATATTTTCTTTTACAAACTGGATTGCAATCCCTCGTTTGACCAGTTTATCTACTTCAGTGACCAAATCTTTCAGGCTTCGCGCAAAACGATCCATGGAATGTACAATCACCCTGTCCCCTTCCCGGACATAGTTCAACATTTCCTGAAATTTAGGTCGGTCAGTATTTTTACCTGAAGCACGGTCAACAAAAATCCGGTCGACTTCAATTCCCTCAAGTTGACGTCCAGTGTTTTGCTCGACAGAACTTACCCGGATATACCCTACTTTTTGGCCTTTCAATTTTTCACGCCCCAATTGGATAAAAATGAACAATTTCGTAAATTATAAATCTTTAATACTAAAGTTACATGTTATTTATGATTAAAAATCATTTAAATGATACATAATTTCATGAACTTTCAGATTGTAACTTTAGGGTACACTCTAAATCTACATATTTAAATAACGAGTTTTTTCTCACTCATAAGAATTTGTAAGAATATATATACATTTATTGACATTAAGTAATTTAAATAAAATCAATATACGTATTTGCATATATGTGGAAATACGTATATAAATATATCTGAGTTTCTAATAGCAGAGTCAGTCAAAATGTTCTCGACCATAAAGATTTATCACAATCCTGAGTGTGGTACATCAAGGAATACCTTAGCTTTAATTCAAAATGCAGGAATTGAACCAATCGTTATTGAATATCTAATTACCCCACCTTCGAAAGCAGAATTAATTGAACTTATTCGTAGTGCTGGTTTAAGTGTTAGAGAAGCAATTCGTAAAAATGTACCTCCATATTCTGATTTAGAAATTGTTCGGGAAGATTGGTCTGATGAACAGCTTTTAAATTTTATGCTTCAACATCCTATTTTGATTAACCGCCCATTCGTTGTTACGGATTTAGGTACACGTTTGTGTCGTCCTTCTGAAGTTGTTTTGGATATTCTCCCGTTTCCTCAGAAAGGCGCATTTAGCAAAGAAGATGGTGAAAAAATTATTGATGAAAATGGCCTAAGAATTAAATAGCACTTTCTCATCTCTTGAATGGAAAGAATGTGAAGGAGACTTATATGGATCAAGTTAATTTTTTTAAATGCTTATCAGATGAAACACGTCTCAATATAGTGACATTAATTGTTGAAAATAAAGAACTATGTGTATGTGATTTGACTGAAAAACTACAACTCAGTCAACCTAAAATTTCAAGACATTTAGCCCTTTTACGTGCTTCAGGGCTACTTCAAGATCGCAGACAAGGCCAATGGGTTTACTACAGTATCAATCCAAAATTGGCCAACTGGTGTTATGAAATTTTAGATATTTTGAAGACGGTTCAATCTCAATCAAAGCTGGATGATCAACACCCCCTTTCTGTAAATAGTTATTGTGAGTAATTCAATGAAATTTTTATTTTTATGTACTGGAAATAGCTGCCGTAGCATTTTGTCTGAAGTTTTGTTTAATAGCCGAGCACCAGAAGGTTGGAAAGCCTATAGTGCTGGGAGTAAGCCTTCAGGTCAAGTTCACCCGCTAACTTTAGAAACCCTTGAAAACTTAGGATTATCTACCGAAGGTTTATGGAGTAAAACGATTAATGATTGTGAACAATATCAACCTGATGTTGTGATCACAGTATGTGATTCTGCTGCTCAAGAAGCATGTCCACTTTATTTGGGTGGAGCAATCAAGGCACATTGGGGCTTGGCTGATCCTTCACACTTAGACGTGAATAAAGAAGAAAAAATAAAAGCCTTTATGAGCACTGTTGAACATATCAATCGTCGCTTAGATGCTTTATTTAAACTTAATGTAGATAAACTATCTCGCTCAGAATTGATTGCAGCAATTAATCAAATTTCGAACGTTGAGTAAGTGAAATGTCTGAAAAACGCTTATCTTTTTTAGATCGCAACCTGACGCTATGGATTTTTATTGCCATGGCCTTAGGCATTGCCATCGGAAACTTCTTTCCTCAGGCTTCTGTCGCACTCGATAAATTAAGCATTGATTCAGTGAATATTCCAATCGCGATTGGTCTTATTCTAATGATGTATCCACCACTGGCAAAAGTGAACTATGCGACTTTGCCACAAGTGTTTAAGGATAAGAAAACCCTTACTTTATCCTTAGTACAAAACTGGCTGATCGCGCCAGTACTCATGTTTGCCCTGGCAATCATATTTTTACATAGTTATCCAGAATATATGACCGGTGTCATCCTGATCGGTCTTGCTCGATGTATTGCCATGGTTCTGGTGTGGAATGGCTTGGCGTGTGGTGATAATCAATATGTTGCAGCATTAGTTGCCTTTAACAGCATCTTCCAGATTCTATTTTTCAGTACCTATGCCTGGTTATTCCTGACCTTCCTTCCACCCTATTTTGGTGTCGCTTCGCAGGTCATTAATGTCGATTTCTGGACCATCACCCATGCTGTTCTGGTTTATCTTGGTATTCCGTTCTTATTAGGTTTCTTAACGCGATGGATTTTGGTGAAACAGAAAGGCGTGGAATGGTATGAAACCAAGTTCATTCCGAAAATCAGTCCGCTGAGTTTAATGGCTTTGCTGTTCACCATTCTGGCCATGTTTAGCCTAAAAGGCGGTGATGTCGTGAGTCTTCCGCTTGAAGTTTTACGCATCGCGATTCCTTTAACCATTTACTTCGTTTTAATGTTCTTCATCAGCTTCTTTATGAGTAAATGGATGGGCAATGACTATCCTAAGACCACAGCAATTGCATTTACCGCAGCGGGGAATAATTTTGAATTATCACTTGCAGTAGCGATTGCAACTTTTGGTATCGCTTCGCCTGTTGCTTTTACCACGATTATTGGCCCACTGGTCGAAGTTCCTGTGTTGATTGCCTTGGTGAGTGTTTCACTCTGGCTGAGAAAGAAAGTTTTTAAAGAGGCCTAACTCTATGAATCTCCCAAATGTAGATCTAAATCTTCTTGAGCAACCCACCTTTGAAAAAGTTCAAGCCAAAGAACTTGCTCATCCTCCGCGAATTTTGCTGCTGTATGGCTCTAATCGAGAACGTTCTTACAGTCGCCTTGCAGTTCTTGAAGCCGGTCGAATCCTTGAGCATTTTGGGGCGGAAATAAAAATCTTTCATCCTAAAGGGCTTCCTTTACCAGAAGATGCGGATACTGAGCATCCCAAAGTAAAAGAACTGCATGAGCTTTTAGCATGGTCAGAAGGCATGGTCTGGTGTTCACCTGAACGCCATGGTTCTATGAGTTCAATCTTTAAATCTCAAATCGACTGGATTCCACTGGCAGGAGGGGCAATCCGTGCAACCCAAGGTAAAACTCTTGCCTTGATGCAAGTCAGTGGCGGATCACAGTCATTTAACAGCCTGAACCAGATGCGTATTTTGGGGCGGTGGATGCGGATGATCACCATTCCAAATCAGTCTTCAGTTCCAAAAGCTTTTTTGGAGTTTGAAGAAGATGGGCGAATGAAACCTTCGGCTTTCTATGACCGGATTGTGGATGTGATGGAAGAGTTATTTAAGTTCACCCTACTGACTCGTGGACAAAGCAAATACCTGACAGATCGTTATTCAGAACGTAAGGAATCAGCTGAAGAATTATCTAAACGTGTCAATCAGCGCAGTTTGTAAACTGCTAGGTGATCTTAAATGCAAAAGAGACATTCTAAATTAATCATTCTTGGCTCAGGTCCTGCGGGTTACAGCGCTGCGGTATATGCAGCACGGGCTAATCTTAAACCCACTTTAGTTGCAGGCTTACAACTCGGTGGTCAATTAACCACGACCACTGAAGTCGATAACTGGCCGGGTGATCCAGAAGGTTTAACAGGCCCCGCACTCATGGAACGTATGCAAGCGCATACGGAACGTTTTGGCACCGAAATCGTCTATGACCATATCAGTGAAGTGGATTTAAGCGTTCGTCCATTCGTGCTGAAAGGCGATATGGAAGAATTCACCTGTGATGCCCTGATTATTGCCACAGGTGCAACGGCACAATACTTAGGTCTTGAGTCTGAAGCTAAATTCATGGGGCAAGGTGTAAGTGCCTGTGCAACTTGTGACGGTTTCTTCTATAAGAACCAGAAGGTGATGGTTGTAGGCGGTGGTAACACTGCGGTTGAAGAGGCGCTTTACCTGTCTAATATTACAGCTCACGTGACTTTAGTGCATCGCCGAGCTTCATTGCGTTCTGAAAAAATTCTACAAGACCATCTTTTTGCAAAACAGAAAGAAGGCAAAATTAGCATTCTTTGGAACAATCAAGTGGATGAAGTGTTAGGCGATAACACCGGAGTAACTGGAGTGCGTTTAAAATCCACTGTAGATGGATCAAAGCAAGATATTGAGGTACAGGGTTTATTCGTGGCAATTGGTCACAAACCAAATACTGAGATGTTTTCAGCGCAACTTGAGTTACGTGATGGCTATATTCAGATCCAAAGCGGAACAGCGGGGAATGCCACTGCTACTTCAGTGCCAGGTGTATTCGCTGCCGGTGATGTGGCTGATTCAGTTTATCGCCAAGCGATTACTTCAGCAGGCTCTGGTTGTATGGCTGCATTAGATGCTGAAAAATATCTTGATAGTTTAAGTTGATTTTGATGTTGTCATAAAAATATAGTGAATATTGTAAAAGCCCAGTCTTCAGGATTGGGTTTTTATATTAAAGAAAAAATAAAAGGGGAAAAGGCTTTGAATCAGAAACAGACGGAAACTGATGTCATCATTATCGGTGGTGGACAGGCAGCTTTATCTACAGCTTATTTTTTAAAGCGAAAAAAAATACCATTTATTATTTTAGATGATCAAAATCAAGCAGGTGGAGCCTGGTTACATGCTTGGAATTCTTTGCGTCTGTTTTCACCGAATAGCTGGAGTTCCTTACCTGGTTGGGTTATGCCGAATACAGAACAAACGTATCCGACCAAGAAAGAAGTTATTGAATACTTGCAGCAATATGAGCAGCGTTATCAATTTCCGATTATTCGTCCTGTATATGTTGATCACGTCAAAAGCGAAGGAGAAGTATTGAGTGTGCATGCAGGTGAACAGATATGGAGAGCCAAGGCTGTAATCAGTGCAACGGGCACCTGGAGTCATCCTTATATCCCATCTTACCCTGGCCAAGAAAATTTCAAAGGTCTGCAATTACACTCCGCCCATTATCAAAATGCAGAACTTTTTAAAGATAAGCACGTAATGATAGTCGGTGGTGGAAATTCTGGAGCACAAATTTTGGCTGAAGTTTCCCAAGTGGCAGACACTCTTTGGATCACGCCAACACCTCCTCAATTTTTAGCAGATGTTGTTGATGGCCGTGTACTGTTTTTACGTGCGACAGAGCGTTTAAAGGCACAATTAGAAGGCCGTACAATAGATCAGCCTGTTGGCGGTCTGGGTGATATTGTCATGATTGATTCAGTCAAAGATGCACGTGCACGAGGAGTTTTACATAGTGAGCGCCCATTTTCGGCTTTTACAGAAAATGGCGTGATTTGGGAAGATGGATCTTTTCAACAGGTTAATGCAGTGATTTGGTGTACTGGATTTAAAGCGACTTTAAGCCATTTAAAGCCACTTGGAATAGTAGAGGAAAATAATACGATACTTGTTGAAGGAACACGAGCAGTCAAACAATCCAACCTATGGTTAGTAGGATATGGTGAGTGGACCGGACCTGGTTCAGCGACACTGGTGGGTGTTTCAAGGACTGCGAGAGCCACAGTGGATGAAATTGCAGCTTATTTAGATAATATTTATAATTACATCCAATGTTAAATTGCTTGCCGTAAACTAAGTGCTTTTACAACTTTGATAACAGTATCGAAACTAAGTTTAACCCTCACCGGAAAGAGCTTTGTAAAGACTTTCTCGACCTAGGCTTATCGGGCTATTTAGTGAAGTTGAAAGCTCCAAGTGCAAGTCTACAGTCTTACCTGTAAGAGAAATAATGTAACTTTAGAGTATGCCTCAATCTGACGGCTGCGAACCGCCAGGGACAGGCGCAATGTCAGATTCTGTCGCGGCCTTGGCGCGTGCCTGGAAGCGTTCATAGCAATCCAGCCCGCAGAAATGTTCGACGTATTCCGCGCCTTCCGGGGTGAAGGCGGCATCGAGCGGAATTTCTTTGCAGCATACGCAGCAGGTGGTGCAACTGGCAGTGTTCGGGGCGTTTGCGTTCATGGTGGTACTCCTCCAGATTGGTAGCGAAGCTCAAAGCTGCCCACTCTCGGCTGGCTGGGAAGCGGTCATGATCTTCCCTTGAAGGCCCGCAGCAGCCGCGTCACAGACAGGACAAACAAGCCGGTCAGCGTGAGGGCTGCAATACCCCAGTGCTCCCCGATGAACGCGCCGGCCGTCGTGCCGGCTAGCACAATGGCGAGAATCGGCAAATGGCAGGGACAGGTGAGCACGGCCAGCGCGCCCCACAAGTAGCCGGTGATCGGTTTGTGCGTCTCAGACGGCAAGTGCTCTGGGCTGTTCATGGCAGACTCTCCGCGTGCTGTGCCGGTTCGGTTGGCATGGCGGCCAGTTGCATTTCGAGGCTGGCCAGGGCCTCGCGCCGACGCTCGACGAGTTGCCGCAACACGGCAAGCTGCGCAGACGCACCGTCACCGTCCGCAGCATCCAGCGCCCGGCACAGCCGCGCCAGTGCGTCCAGGCCGATACCCGCTTCGAAGGCAGCCCGTACAAAGCGCAGCCGTTGCAACGCGGTGTCATCGAACAAGCCGTAGCCGCCCGTGGTGCACGCGACCGGCCGTAGCAATCCGCGCAGCAGGTAGTCGCGCACGATATGCACGCTCACCCCGGCATCAAGGGCCAGCCGGGACACTGTGTAGGCGCTCATTGAACACCTCCTTTTCCTCATCCGGCGCAGCACGAAAGCTGCTTCACGTCCTTGCTGAAGGTCTGCGCCGCGAGCTTCAGCCCTTCGACCATGGTCAGGTAGGGGAACAATTGGTCGGCCAGTTCCTGCACGGTCATACGGTTGCGAATGGCGAGCACCGCCGTCTGGATCAGTTCACCCGCTTCCGGGGCCACCGCTTGCACGCCGATGAGCCGTCCGCTACCTTCCTCGATGACCAGCTTGATGAAGCCGCGTGTGTCGAAGTTGGCAAGCGCACGCGGCACGTTGTCCAAGGTCAAGGTGCGACTGTCGGTCTCGATCCCGTCGTGATGTGCTTCCGCCTCGCTGTAGCCCACGGTGGCGACCTGCGGGTCGGTGAACACCACGGCCGGCATTGCGGTCAGGTCCAGGGCCGCATCGCCGCCAGTCATGTTGATCGCAGCACGGGTGCCGGCCGCTGCCGCCACATAGACGAACTGAGGCTGGTCGGTGCAGTCGCCAGCCGCATAAATGTGTGGCGTACTGGTGCGCATGCCCTTGTCGATGACGATGGCCCCCTGCGCATTGGCAGCGACTCCCGCCGCTTCCAATGCCAGGCTGCGCGTGTTCGGTGCCCTGCCAGTGGCGACCAGCAGCTGGTCGGCGCGTATTTCACCGTACCCGGTGGTCAGCACGAATTCGCCGTCCACATGCGCGACCTGGCTGGCTTGCGTGTGTTCCAATACCTTGATCCCTTCGGCACGGAACGCGGCTGTAACGGCCTCGCCGATGGCCGGGTCGTCGCGGAAGAACAGCGTGTTGCGAGCTAGGATCGTGACCTGGCTGCCCAGCCGGGCGAAGGCTTGCGCCAGTTCCAGCGCGACCACCGACGAGCCGATCACGGCTAGGCGTTCGGGAAGGGTGTCGCTGACCAGGGCCTCGGTCGAAGTCCAGTAGGGTGACTCTTTCAGGCCCGGAATCGGCGGCACGGCCGGGCTGGCACCCGTGGCGACTAAGCAGCGGTCGAAAGCTACCACGCGCTCGCCACCATCGTTTAAACGGACGACCAGGCTCTGCTCATCCTTGAAACGCGCCTCACCATGTACAACGGTGATGGCCGGGTTGCCGTCCAGAATGCCTTCGTACTTGGCATGGCGCAGTTCTTCGACGCGCGCCTGCTGCTGGGCCAGTAGTTTGCTGCGGTCAATCGCAGGCACAGTCGCCGCGATACCGCCGTCGAACGGACTTTCCCGACGTAAATGGGCGATGTGGGCGGCGCGAATCATGATCTTGGACGGCACGCAGCCGACGTTGACGCAGGTGCCGCCGATGGTGCCGCGCTCGATCAGCGAGACGTGCGCGCCTTGCTCGACGGCCTTCAGTGCTGCCGCCATTGCCGCGCCACCGCTACCAATGACGACGACCTGCAACGGGCGTTCGTTGCCACTGGGCTTATCAGCGGCCCCTATCCAGCCGCGCATCTTGTCGAGCAGGCCGGCGCGGTTGTCCGTCGGTGGCGCATCGGCAAGCGTTGCCTCGTAGCCCAGTCCGGCCACGGCGGTAGTCAGCGCATCCGATGACGTGCCCGCCTCAATGGCGAGTTGCGCTGTGCCCTTCGGATAGGACACCAGCGCCGATTGCACGCCGGGCACTTTCTCCAAGGCTTCCTTGACGTGAGCCGCGCACGAGTCGCAGGTCATCCCGGTGATTTTCAGGGTGGTCATGTATTTTTCCTTTTCTGTGGTGGCTACGGCTGTTGCCGTCAGCCACGTTGTTCTGGCAATTCACAGCTGTCCGGCCCGCAGCGGCGATGTGCTGGCGAGATGAAATCCCAGACCGACACCCCAACCATCAAGGCCAGGCCGACATAGAGCAGTCCACCGCTCTGCCAGCCGTAAGCCCGCATTAAAAACACCGCTGCCAGCACCAAGATCGGGCCTATCGTGCCGAGCGCCGTGCGTCGCCACTGTCGATGATTGAGCCAAGCGATAGCATTGGCGAGTAACGCGATGCCGGCGAACATCGGCAGCAGGATGCCAATGAATAGCCCCTCGTACTGGCTCAAGAAGCCCAGTCCGATGGCCGCGCCAAAGCTGGCGATGGCAGGAAAACAGGCGGCGCAGCCCATCGCGGAAACGACGCTGCCGAGCGCGCCGGTTTTGCCAGCGATGCGCGTGATGAGTCCCATGTGTCGCTCCCGAGTTCGGTTAACGGATCAGCGTTTGAGGCTGGACGGATAGCCCGCGTCCTCGGTCGCCTTGGTCAACTTCTGGACGTTGGTCTTGGCATCGTCGAAGGTGACGACGGCCTGGCGCTTGTCGAAACTTACGTCGGTCTTGCTCACGCCCTCAACCTTGGAAAGCGCGTGCTTGACAGTGATCGGGCAAGAGGCGCAGGTCATGCCAGGCACGGACAGCGTGACGGTCTGAGTGGCGGCGAACACGGGGGCAACGAAAGCGGCGAGAGCGAGGGAGGCAAACAGCTTTTTCATGATGAACTCCTGATTAGTAGAAAAATGGCATGACGTAGGGAAAACCAAGCGCGACCAAGACCAACACGGCGACGAACCAGAAAATGAGCTTGTAGGTGGTGCGCACTTGCGGAATCGCGCACACCTCGCCCGGCTTGCAGGCTGCGGTCGGTCGGACGATGCGCCGCCAGGCAAAGAACAGTGCAACCAGCGCCGCGCCGATGAAGATCGGCCGATACGGCTCCAATACCGTCAGGTTGCCGATCCATGCCCCGCTGAACCCCAAGGCGATCAAAACCAGCGGCCCTAGGCAGCAGGCCGACGCAAGAATGGCGGCCAGCCCACCGGCGAAGAGCGCGCCGCGCCCGTTTTGTGGTTCAGACATACGCTTGTCCTTTCAAATTTGGTTTGGATAGCTTAAGCTTACTTCCGTAGTTATGTACGGAGTCAAGCGATATGCAAATTAATTTTGAGAATCTGACCATTGGCGTTTTTGCCAAGGCGGCCGGGGTCAATGTGGAGACCATCCGGTTCTACCAGCGCAAGGGCCTGCTGCCGGAGCCAGACAAGCCCTATGGCAGCATTCGCCGCTATGGCGAGGCGGATGTAACACGAGTGCGGTTCGTGAAATTGGCCCAGCGGCTGGGCTTTAGCCTGGACGAAATCGCCGAGCTACTGCGGCTGGAGGATGGCACCCATTGCGAGGAAGCCAGCGGCCTGGCCGAGCACAAGCTCAAGGATGTGCGCGAGAAGATGGCCGACTTGGCACGCATGGAGGCCGTGCTGTCTGAACTGGTGTGCGCCTGCCATGCGCGGAAAGGGAACGTTTCCTGCCCGCTGATTGCGTCACTGCAAGACGGAACGAAGCTCGCTGCATCGGCGCGGGGGAGTCACGGGGTGACTACGCCTTAGCGTGCTTTATTTTCCGAATTCTGAGACGACCCCATCTATACCAATATGTAGTTTACGCCATTGGCGACGATATTCAGCTCCATGTTTCTTGCGTTTCCATTCGCCCTCACCTAGAAACTTCATGCCTGTAGAGTCTACGAGTAGATGCAGCCCATCGCTACTTTTTTGGTAGCTGATTGCAATATCAATATGCTGTTTTCGTCTACAAATTGTAGTGTAGTCTGGCGCTATCCAATTTAATCCGCAAAGTTTAATCAGACTTTGCACAAAGCCAGTAACCATACGTAAAGACAGACGGAATAAGGATTTAATCATTAAGCAGCATTGGATGGCTGCGTCGGAGTAGGTTTGATTTCGCCCTTGTTTGCCTTTTGATGGCGCATACCATTGCGTAGCAGGATCAAACCAAATGGCAATATTTCCGCGACTCATGAGTGCTCGGTTATATGCGGGCCAATTGGTTGTGCGGTAGATTTTCTGTGTAGGCTTCTTCATTTGAAAATTATATCGCTGAAAAAGCCGTTACAGATAGGTTTGTGCAACAAAGCCGAAAGCATACTAAAAAGCTGAATAGCCTAAGCATTAATACAGTTCTAGATTTCGTCTGTGCTTCCCCCTTAATGATTAGAGATCAATTCTCTGTAGTCATGCACAGAACAATATTAGAATTACAGGGAATCTCTTGCATTGAAATTGAGCAAAGTCCTAAAGCAAAAAAACAAATAATAGCAAGCCGTTCCTTTGGCCAGAAAGTTTATAGCTGTGACGATCTTAAAGAAGCGATTACTCTTTATGTTCAAGATGCCGTAAGCCGTCTAAGAAGTGAAAATTTACTATGTGGCTGTATTATTAGTTTTGTGCAATCTAATCCATTTGATAGTTCTGAGCCTTTTTATAATAAATCTTTGTCTTACGCTTTACCCGATCCATCAGACAATAGTTTATTACTTTCTAAAATTGCTACCTCAATGATTGATCAGCTATACCAGAAGAATATTGGATTTAAAAAATGTGGAGTTATCCTCACTTGTCTTGAACCTAAAGCTACTCATATTTATGACCTGTTCACGGACATGAATAAGATAGAATCAAGTAATAAGCTTATGGATTCACTCGATGATATACAGAATAAATTTGGTAAGAGAAAAATAGGATTAGGTGCCAGTATGCTACCTGATAGAAATTGGAATATGTCACATAATAAGCTGTCTCCCAATTACTTTAAATGGGATCAACTTATGAGTGTTAAATAATTAGTCATGACTAAGACAATTTCTTTGCATGTAACTTGCCACTTGGCTAAAAGGAATAACAGGAATTGAAATTAAAATATGCAGCGTTTATAGCTCTTTTAATAGTAGTGTCTGTTATGGCCTTTAAACAGGTTTATAACCCTTACTTTGATCAAGAAAAAGAACTAAAGACTTTTAACTTTAATGGAAAAAAATTAACGGCTCTTTATCTGTATAGGGAACATGATCAAGAAATAGGATTTAAAGAAAATCCTTTATTAAAACCATTAGTTTTCACATGGAAAAAGCCAATTTATACCTGTTTTAATATGGTCAATGTACCTTATGATTTAGAAATATTTTTCTTTAATGCAAATAAAAAAATTATTGGGTCAACTGTAATGGAAAAGTTTTCCCAAAAGCAGTACTGCCCCAAAGAAAAGATTCAATTTGCATTAGAAAGATTAAAAATTTAGATTTTTCAATTTAGTCTTTAGTATGCCTAAAATTACTTGAATAGTAACTGCTTGGAAAAAGTATAAAATATGTCTTTAATGTCGATACTGAAATCTTCAGATCCTAAGTGCAAAGAAGTGAAAGAAATTATAAAAAGTGTCGCACCCCAAAAAAAAGATTTCAAAACTTACAGTGGTATTCCTCCTTTTACTAATTATGAAGTGATGAGTGAATATAAATTAACAAATAGTTATGATTCAGGCTTGGTTGGTACAGCATTTGACTACTTATCAAAAATAATTTGTGCTTACTACACGAATACTGAATTGAGTGCTAAAGAATTTGAGCAACCTCAAATTACTAGCTTTCTAGAGGAAACTAAAAACAAAAGCATTTTGATATTATATAAAAAAATGCAAAAGCACATAGATTCTTTACTAGCTAATAGATCAAACAATTTAGAAATAAGTGAAGATTTTATTGGTGGAATTATTCTCATGGCTAAATTGGAAAATCTATGGCGATCTGGATTTCTACCAGTAGCAACAAAGAAGGAAATACTAAAACCAACGGAGAAAATGGTTTACGAAGATATATCTTCCCTAGTCAAAAATTTTGATAATGTATTCATTAAGAATGGACTTATTAAGCCTGATAGTTTGATCACATACAATCCTAGATATTCTGCAAATATTCGTGTTGCACTAGGTGGGATAGATGCAGATATTTGTATTAATAAAACGCTGTATGACTATAAAACCACTATAAATCATGGATTTATGATCAAAGACAGTATGCAAATCACATCATATTACTTATTCTATTTAATGGATCGGATTATGTCGTCAACGGTGCAGATGCAACGACACAGAATAGAACGAATAGCATTATATAAAGCTAGGTTTGGCCAAATTGAATATTTTGATGTTAAGGATATGCCTGAAAAAGATTTAAAATATGCAATTTCTGAGCTTAATAGAATGTTTAAATTAGGTATGCCCGCTCAGAAAATTCAGGATTTTTAAAGGGCATTTAAGGCACAATAATGTGCCTGACCTTGTTATCTATCTTGCTCTTTCCCCTTGCTCTTTCCCTGCTGCGGATCTAGCTTATTAGGTTGAATCTGTGGCTGTGGCGTTGTTTTTTTCACTTCTACCTGTTTCCGTAAATAGTCCACTAGATCAACTGCTAGTTTCCTATCTTGCAGATCGGGTGACTGTGCTAGAGCTTTAGTAATTTCCTTGTAATGCGTCAATGCTTCTTTTTCTTGCTGTTTAGCTTTCTGCACACGGTCTGGACTGGCCTTATTTTTACCATATCGCTTAAACGATTTGCCTTGCTCTTTCATTTGTTTAACTGACTGTTTATCACTTCTATTTTTTTGCAGCCTAGCTATCCGTTTTGTCGCATTAGCTTCAATCCCTCTGGATCTTAGTTTTTCAGCAAAACTTTCTCGCCATTCCTGAAGGTCAGCCTTCCTAGTATTTAACCGATCCCCTTTTTCAGAAACAGCTTTAACAACAACATGCACATGCGGGTTTTCACTTGGATCTTTTGAAGGGTCATTGGTAAAGGTATGCTGCACCATCATATATTTATGGTCTTTAAAATGTTCCTCTGCAAATTCTTTTGCAGCATCATAAACGCCTTTTTCATCCGTACCTTTCGGCATAGATAACACAATATTAAAAGCCTGCTTATATTTAGATTCTTCATCAGAAATAGGTGTACCTGACATTTGCCAATCTTCAGCAGTATCTTCTATATCATCCTTACCATTAACTTTATTTCCGTCCTGATCAATTCCCTCTAATTGCCCATTCCGTGTGATATATCCCATGTGGGCTTTCACCTTCCCCATAGAATTACCTCCACCAGTAACCTTGACCATTACTTCAGGGGTCTTTTTACTAATTCTATCTAAAGTTGCTTTAACGCCATTTGGAGATGCTTTAGGGGCTGATTTAGCTGAATGGCCAGATCCATTTTTAGGCTTAGACAGGTCATTTAAAAAAGTATCTAAACTTTGGGTCTGATTAACACGCCTAACTTTAGATCCATTGAGTAGCTGCTCACCATGAGCAAGCAAGGTGCTTTGCACTTCTCTGGTAGTCTTACTGCTTCCGTTAGCCATTATTCCCACCTCTTTTTATTGCGCTCTAATACAGTGAAAACATGCCTAACTTGAGCTTTTACTAGCTGATGTACTCGCTCGACAAATTCTCTATCGTAAGATTCATAAATACCATGATTCATATTCTTAGCCATTTGGTTTAGGTTTCTACCAATCGCCAAAAGCTGACTATTTGATTCGCCAAGTTTAAGAGCTTCTTCTTGGCTAAAGAATATTGAATCTTTTGTGACATTAGCTGTTAAAACCGAAATGATATATTGATTCGGTTTCATGCCGACCTGTGCTGCTTTTTCATTAATTGCTTTCATCAAACTCGGTTTAAGCCGTAATTCTTTGCGTGATGTTTTTTCAAATACATCTATAACGTCTTGCGTTTTTTCTATTTCAGATAACTTTTCCTTGATCATTTTTTTGATCAGGTCATTTGGATCTACTTCTTCAAACTTAGCTAACTGATAGATTTTTTCGGCTAAGTCCCTTTCAAGATTCAAGGAAAAATCTTGTCCTGAATAATCTGGATCATTTTCTTTCTTATACGCATTTTCTAAAGCCCTCTGGAAAGGCTCACCTTTCTTGATTCCTTGCTTCTCACACTTAGCTTGCCACCAGTCATAAACGGCATTGCTAACCCTAAATTTTAAAACTTGATCCAAGTTTGATTTCGTCATGATTCCAGTACCTTTATCGAAAGTAATATTTTCGATAGCTATTCTGAAAGAATAGTATAACTTTAATTTGTGTCACAAATTAAAGTTTTTAACGGCTGTTGCCTATCCTGCCATAGATTATTTTTATTCATTTTTCCCTCTTTTTTCCTTAGTCATGACTAAGAGTAATAAAGCTAGGTAGTCGGGATAACCCGCCAAAAAAAACCTTGCATAAGCAAGGTTTTTTTCCATTGGTAGATTTATGCTTCTTGTAAATACTCGATTTCAAGGCTGCTGCAATCTACAGATACCTCTGTTCCATCTTCGTATTTGATCCATACAAAACCCAAAGAAGTAGGCTTTTTATTTAGCATCAGGTTCGCTTGTCGGCCGTCATGAATAACAACTAAAAGCGGTTTTTTGATTTTGTCTGGATCTTCTTCTTTAGCTTCTGGCTGCTCTTTCTGGTTCGATTGATCCATCAGTTTTTTAACTTCAGGTTCTTCAGTCGCTTCAGCTTGATCATTCCCCTCAAAATTGAAAGATTCATTATCATCAATAATGGCGGTTTGCTCTTGGCTTTCTTGCGCCTGTGGTTCTGATTCTGGATCTGCTTCAGTCGCTTCAGCTTGCTTAGGTTCTTTTAACTTTTTAGATAGAGCCTGTACTCTCGATCTGATAATGTCTTGACCATTCTCTAAAGATTCATCCACCCAAGCGCTTACTTCTTCAGGGAATGATTCCCAAAGTTTGCGTAAGTCATACAAAGTCTTTGGAGATTTAAAACCTGCATCATAAGCCTTAGATAAGCACTCTGGCATATCTACTAAAGCTAAGTGAGTAGAAATAAAAACAGGATCTTCATTTAACTTTTTAGCGATTACGTTTTTCTTTTCGCCTTGCTTAATTTTCTTTTGGATGAAAAGTGCAAGCTCAATAGGTGAATGGTTAAGGCGTTCTTTATTCTCCATGACCTGATCATAATCATCATGATCATTATCAACAAAAGCAGGGATAGCTTCCTTGCCGGCCATCACTGAAGCTCTAAAACGTCTAGCTCCATAATTGATAATCCACTTGCCTTGTTCTGTTGGATGGGGTTTAACACTAATAGGTGTTTTAACTCCACGAGCCTTGATGGACTCGACCATTTTTTGCATCTGATCTTCTGGAAACTCAACACGCGGCTGATCTGGATCTTCAAGAATATCTGTAAGTGGAATCTGTTTAGGTGTTCCGTCTGCTACTGGTGCAGGATTACCTAGATCAATACCTTCCAAAGCTGATAAATCTAACATTCCTTAAATCTCCATAAACTTGTTAATGCTTTCAAAAACTGTTTTTAATTCAGCCCATGCGGTAAAACCGCTAGTTTTACCCAATTTATTTGTAGGTATTCCTTGTGCTTGGGCTTCAGCGATTGCAGTCGTTTTTTTAACGAAAGCATAGCTACCGTCAGAGTTTTTGATCAGGTACTTTGAAAAATGCTGAACAATAGCTTTTAGGTTGTCTTTCTGGAATGGAGTGGGTTCAACAATATTCGGAAGGATGCCGATTAATTTTAAATTTGGGTTAAGCTTTTGATTAATCGCTTGGATCTGCTTGAGTAATCCACCGATGCCGTCAATAGCTTCCTGATTCAACTGAATTGGACTTAAAACATAGTCACTAACAATTAATGAAGCTACTTGGCGAATGTCGGGATTTGGATTGGTATCAATCAGGCAAACATCAAATAAAGAATCAACTGATTTTAAAAACTTCTGGTAATTGGTGGCAAAGTTGTTATGCAAAGTGCCATTTTTTTCTATAGCTGTTAATTCTGGTGTTGCTTGTACCAAAGTAAAGGCTTCAGGATTTGAAATAGTTTGATCTTCTTTGGTCAGTATATCGAAAGCAGATACATTAGCTACAGTCACAGCCCCGCCAGTAATCAATGCTTTTGTAGTGTTTTTCTGGTGGTCTAGATCAATGACTAATATGCGCAAGCCCAAAGAATTTAAATAGTGGGCATACTGGCAAATGATTGCAGATTTACCCACACCGCCCTTTTGATTTGAAGCAACAACTTTTTTCATAGTTTCACCTAGTTTAATGGCTTATTAAGGGTCGCCCTATTGCGTCCTTATGCTGTATATTTTAACGTCCACCTGTGGACATTGCAAGCATTTTCTTAGTCATGACTAAGTTTTTTATCATAAAAAAATCCTCCCATAAAGGGAGGACGTAAATTAAAAATCTTCAGGATAACCTATTGTTATAACTGGCTCTGCTTGATCTCCACCATGTACGTGCAATTCTAAAATATGATTTCTCTTGCGACCTGCGCCTGTGATAATCACATTAAAACGTACCGCACTTGGGCTTAGGTGTGTCTTATATGCTCGGCTCATCCATAAAATGTCATGAATAACGCCCTCTAAGTCATTAAGCCATTTTTCATTTTTTACAGCCTTATCAACTACCGCCCAAAGCGCAGAAGTGAAGCATATAGGATGCTTATAATGTTCTTTTGCCAGTCCATCTAATTTAGGACTAATAGAATTGATTGCGACTAAAAAACCATCTTCAATGGCTTGCTGACGTGTGTAAACTGAAATGTATTGTTCCATGATTTTTAACCTGTTTTATTTCAGGTCGCCCGATGCGTCCTGATAAAATCATTATATCAGTCCACCTGTGGACATTCAAGCAAAAACTTAGTCATGACTAATTTTTTATAGGGAAAATTGAGTAGAAAAATATCCGTTTTGATACCTGGCTAAACCGCTTTTCAAATGCTCTTATTTGCGATTCTTGGTCTACTGACAGCCTTTTTTATATATAAAGCTAGGGTTATCCCAGCACCATCCTAAACAGGCCAAAATAAGCGTATATAAAGCAGAACAGATAGACAATTTTTTATGTTTTTTTGCCAGCTAAAAACCAAAAAAATCGCCACTAAAAAAAACCTCCCATTGTGGGAGGTCTAGCTTAATCGGCTAAGTTATAAGTAATTCTGTAATCTTCAAAGTAACCATTTTCATTATCTCCCCTTCTGATTCTTTCAATATGAGTAACATTTTGAGCTACTCGGCAATTAATCATGATTTTTTCAATTTCTTGGAATAGTGTTTTTTCATCAAATATTGGAAACCAAATATTATTATTTGATCCAGTTAAAACCTTATGACTGCAAAAATGAATCAGTTTACCTGTAGGATAGTTTGTAAAGATTGCAACTATTGAAGCTCGCATATTAATACCCATTTTATTTCAGATCGCCCGATGCGTCCTGATGAAAAACATTATATCAGTCCACCTGTGGACATTCAAGAAAAAGTTTAGTCATGACTAAGAATATTAAAAAAAAGCCCCCTTTCGGGGACTTCTCCTTTAAGCAGTCAAAAGTTTTTTATCTTCTGCCATTCTGGTTTTTTTAACTTTCTGGCTGCCGTGTAAATCTCGCATTTGATCTAAGGTCATTCTGCCTCGACCATTTGATTTTTTACCAATGAAAACCCATTTACATTGCACTCGATTCCAGACAAAACCCGCTTCTTTTAATTTGTCTTTGTGCTGCTTAGTATCACCAAAAACCCAAACCCAAACGCCAATAATTTCAATATCTAAACCATCCAGATTAATAATTGCATCAATAGCCTGTTTTACTTTTTTCTCAACTTCAGAGTGTTCTGAACGGCTTGACCAGAAACCACGCCCATTTTCGGAACTATCTTGATACTGATCTTTTGATGCTTCATTAATAATGCGATTTAAAAGCTGTTCATATTCGCTATTAATCTCCTGCATAACTTCGGTTTTACCGCCACGATCAGGATGATTTTTGAAAGCTAGTTTTTTGTACTGAAGTTTTAACTCGTCTAATGATGTAACTGATGAAAAATGTTTCATGTTTAAATACCTGTTTTATTTCAGGTCGCCCAATGCGTCCTGATAAAATCATTATATCAGCCCACCTGTGGACATTCAAGCAAAAACTTAGTCATGACTAATTTTTTTAAATGATATAAATTTATAAAAAATAATTAGTTAAGTATTCTGTCTGGTCTGCTTTTCTAATGCTTATATTTACGTTTCTTAGGCTGCTGATAGCCTTTTTTCATCTTATTTCTGGCTACTCCACATCAAACTCACCAACACGCTAAAATGAGCTTAAAACACACAAGATGAAAAATCTTTTTCCCTTAGTCATGACTAAGAAATTATAAAAAAATCCCCTTTTCGGGGATCTCTTTTAAATTGGACAAGAATTAAAAATTATATGGAATGGATCATTCCTATAAGCTGTCACTCTATATGCTTTAAGGCGTTTTTTAGTGTATGGCTCAAAGGTCACTAAAAAGTGTGAGAATAGCCCACCTCCCAACTGTTCAGGTAGCATGAACATTTCAAAGTTAAAACCTCCATACGTGCGGGCAGGGGGAAGAATATTAAACATTTCATCATATTCAGTTAGTGAAATTTCAATCGGTTCTAAATAGTTATTCTCTTTCTGAAAGAAATCTTTTTCAGTCATAACTGAAGCAGCAGCAAAGCTTTCTCCATAACTGTTTTGTAATTCTAGTATTAATTGACCTACATTCTTTTTAGTAAGACAGCAAACATATTGTTCATTAAGATTGTCTAAGTAGCCAAAAAAATGGACTGATTCAACTTCAGATTTCTTTAATGTATATACTAAAACTAAATCCTGATTCATAACTAAATACCTGTTTTATTTCAGGTCGCCCGATGCGTCCTGATAAAAATCATTATACCAGTCCACCTGTGGACATTCAAGCAATAGCTTAGTCATGACTAAGAAATATAACAATGTTTAGTTAAGATCCCTAGAAGGTATATCAGAGCAAAGTGTCTACTTTGCGAACTGAAGCAATCAGTTAAATTTTCTCTTCCCTGATTACCGTTGCAAGGGGCAAGCGAAGACGACAAAATCTGTGATTTTGTCGAGCTGACCGCAGCACCGCAACTGCTCCCATTTGTTCCAGTAGCGGTATATACAAAGCTATTCCGGAGGGTAGCGACCAGATAGCATAGAAAAATAAAAAATGTAGGGATAAGTAAGGCAAAAACTAAATTCTTAAAAACTTATCAGACTGGATTTATTAGCAAAATATTACAGGTTTGGCCAAATCCTGGGAAACATTAAGTTATTGTTTTTATTATATGGGGGTAAATTAATATTCTAAAAAGATGGCAAAATATTCCACTTAGGCTAAACGCAAATATTTAGTCATGACTAAGGTATCAATCAGCTAATTATTAAATTTTACTATTTGAATGCGAATAGAAAAGATACTTTTTATAGGACTTACGCACTATTATTTATAGATTTTCTGTGGCAGCAGATGATTCTTATCGAGAATAAATTCATCAATAAAGTTCTTGATAATTGGTCTAAATAATTTCTTCTGCCAACGATATACATTTTCAAAGATCCGCTCAAACTGGTTCTTTTGTATCTCAACATAGGCCATCAAGGCTGAGAAAATATGATTCAAAATCAGCTTGGATCGTCTTACTTGAAACTTTTCAATATGACAAACCTGTTTAATTACTCGATGATATTGTTCTATTTTCCAATGACTTGAATGTAATTCATAAAAACCATCAAAGGACAATAAATCATCTTCATCTTGATGCACAATATAAAATCTCTGCTGTTCTTTTAACTGAGTCTTAAATAATTGTACAAAGCCAACATCTTTGAGCCAGACCACTTGACCCTGATGAAAATTCGGCAATAAACGGAGTTGAAACCATTGTCCTTTTTCAGGGGAAACCTTACGGTTACTGTCGACACCAAACATAAATCGAATACCATGTTTTCTTATGGTTTTTAGATTTTCAGTCGATGAATACCAACTATCACCTGTAATGAATTGAATCTTTGCACCCCAATCGAGTACTTCACTTAACATCTCCATAAAGTAATCATTCTTGGTTTTACTTTCTGACTTATCATAAATTCGAAAATTAATTGGAATATTTTTGCCATGTTGATCTGTCGCATACAAGGTAATGAGATTAATACCCTTGACGGATCGGTGGTGTTTACCTGACCAAAAATAGCTAACTAAGTCCATATGTTGACTATATGGCTTATCTAAAACAGTATCATCAATACTGACTATAAGTTTATTATTATCAATGTGTTGAATTGCTTCTTGATATAGATCGTGAGCTGTGTAGTCTTCACGCTCCAAAAAGCGATTTACACTGTCATGCGAGATATTATAAGTCTCGGCAAGTTGTGTGCAGCTAATAGAGTTTGGTTCTGTCATGAGAAAGCCCATATAAATGGGTAATGTACAAGTTGCTGTAGAAGCATGTTTAGTTCGTCTGATCACAGATACGTTATAAAGTAGTTTGAGACTTTTTTAAATCCGTCAATGCGTAAGTCCTATTTTTATATAGATTAATAAGAATTTTTGAAGGTTTTAAATTAAACCTCCATATTGTCTTAAATTAGCGAAGTCTGTTTAAGACAATATGGAGGGTATGCTTTTTAAATATTAATCCTGATCGTCCTTCTTATCATTATTGCTACTAGTAATAATCCCTCGTTTTGCCTGTAACCAGAAGTAATAGTCCATATCTATTGGCTTATGTGCATTAAGCTTATCTAACTTTTCAGTTAATAGAGTTCGCATGATTACTTTAGAAGTATCCTCGTCTAAATTACCTAAGAAATATCCATAATCTAGTAAAAATTCTTCGCAATTTACTAAGGTGCTAATTTGTTTCGGAGATACCTTTACTGGTGGTTTGAAATGCTTAATCCGATCAGGTGCTTTAAAGTGTGATCCATCATCACTAAATGGAATCGCAGCAGCCAGATAACCCTTTTTCATTTTATCTATAAATTTAAGGTGTCCTTGCTCTTTATATTCAGTTTTCAAGTTAAACATAAACTTAATAGCAACTACTTCCTTTCCGTTTTTTACGTTCTCAAATTTAACATTAATATTGCTAAGTTCGTTAATTTCATCTTGAGCCACATTTAAAACACGGCTTTTAAAATTGGCCAGCTCTTTATATTTATCCTCACATTCAAGCATCCATCTTAATTCTTCCAGATCAATAGTGACCTCTGATGTGCGCCACATATAGCTCATTAAGATCCGATACAAGCGAAGGGAATAGCTCGAATTAAATAAGATAATATGCTTCAGTTCATGGCTACTAAATGATTTAGTTTTTTCATCTACTTTTTTAACTAAGTCATAAAAATACTCAAAAAATTCTTTTGCAAATCTGACCTTTATACATTTACTTACTTTGTCATAATGGCAATAAGTCATCATCGGAACTTTAGCAGGTTCATCAGATAAACCATCTTTAACCAACATTGTTGGGTTATCAAATTTTGTATAAATACGTTTTAAAGCGGTTTCCGCATTTCTCTGAATTTCACGTTTATCTGTTGTTGTAAGTACTTCCTTTCTGGCCATTGGAGAAGTCAATTCTCCAAAGTTTTCGCTGCTCACATAAATAAAATCGTCATGAGTAATTGAGGTATTATTTTTTAGCTCATTCTTTCTAACGATGATCATTGCACAGTACATAAGCTTCTCAAGATTGAGATCAATGCTATATCTGGCTGTAGGGAAATCATTGCGGGTCACAACTAAATCGGTCAATTTTGCCCTTGTATTAGATTGGGTATAGTCCTCTAAACCTTGTGAACCAATAATTTTCTGCATTATTTTGTAAATCCGTTATATCTATTAAGATCATTATAACTATACAAGTACCTTTATCAAGTATAGTTATTTAATAACTTTTTAATCTATTGTTTTTTAATATAAAAAATATAAAAAGTCTTTTAAATACCTCTATAACCCTATAGTAGTATAAAAAAATAAATATATTTTATTATTATCTATTTTGTTTTATTTCAATTACTTACGATGCGACAAAACGTATGGCTATTTTTAAAACAAATCCCTGATAAAAAATAATCAATTTTAGATATTTAAATAAAATTATTACATATCATATACTTAGGTTGCGACAAAACGTATAGTTATGGTTTTAAGCCTATACAAATTTCTTCTTTTACCCCAAACAATAAAAATAGCTCTTAAATTTAATTATCTATATAAAACAATGATTTATTATATATATAAGAATCTAGTTAATTCCTGAAAAATATATATAATCGTATTCAGTAAGCATAATTGCAGGTTTGCGACAAAACGTATAGTTATGCGCGGAAGTTGCGACAAAACGTATAGTTTTGGGAGTACAAAATAGGTTAAGGCTAAAAAATACGCAAAAATATAATAAGTTAGAGTTAAAAGCCTAATTAATTACTGATTTTTAAGCAAAATTTAGCTATTTTTTGTATGCTGTTGATAAATCTGTGGATTATCTGCGACAAAACGTATAGGTATGTGACAAAACGTATAGTTATAGCGACAAAACGTATAGTTATAGCGACAAAATGTATAGTTGTAGCGACAAAACGTATAGTTGTAGCGACAAAACGTATAGTTATGAACTTATAAGCTTATGTTTTACAAACAGAAATTAATGCTCTTAAACTGTTCTAAACACTCCTAAACTTTAATTAAACTCTTTTTAAATCTGATTCTAGTTTTTTTAAAAAGTTTTTAGAAATGTTTAGAAGATTATTAAAGTGATATTTACATGACAAAAAAGGGAAGGGATCTAAAAAAATATAAGTTTTGATATATACAAACTTTTTAAAAAAGTTTTAACTTTTTTGTTAAAGTTTAAAACTTTTTCATATATATTAAAATTGTTTAAAAATAATTGGTGTTTTTGTGTCTTTTACACACAGTAACACTTCAGTTACATTTTTAAATTAATTATATTTTGTAAGAATCCGCACTTCACTTTCAAAAAACTAGGAATCTTGCAGAAATGGCTTTAACCATGAATGACTTGAAAACAGTCGATGACTTCAATGCCAATAACTATGGTGTTGAAATTGGTATGAATGAACAGTTCCAATATTTCGTGACTGTAAAAGTAAATAATGTTGATCATGTTATTCATACCGCATCAGGAAAAATTCGATTCACACGGAATTTACCCTTCTTGATTCAAGAGATTTGTTCAATGTGCAGTAATGCCAAAACAATATCTCTAAACTTTGAAGGCAAGTTATTCGTACTGGAAAACTCATTTAAATAGAGCGACTACTTGTGTATAAAAAATTTATTTTAGGTTTAACCTTAGCTAGTGCTTCTGCCTTAGTTGCAGCTAAAGACGAAAATTATGGCTGTCGTGCTTTTATGTGCTTTGCTGGCGGTCTTAATATTTCTGAATGTCAGTCTACAATTCGTGACGTAAAAAAAGATTTGGCTAAAGGTAAAGGCTTTCCTCATTGTTCTTTCGTTAGCAGTAATCAAGACGGATCTGTTGGAGGTGGAGAAGGGCAACCTAAAATTTCATCTTATACAAATAATAAAAGAGTTTATCTTTATGTAGATGACAAGTTAGTTACTACAGTGAAAAAGTCCTAAGTTTTTGCAAGAAAAAAAGCCTGATTTAATCAGGCTTTTTTTCTTGTAATTGTTTATAAAAAATTCTCAAAACTTCTTTGACGGCTACACTTTTTCCTTGTTTTTCCCCGCCATAAATATCTTTTAAGTATTCCAAGGCTTCCAGTGCTTCAACATCTTCAGGAACATCCATATTGAAATAAACTGAAAGTGGAGTTTTGGTTGAAGCCTTTTTTCTATATCTTTTTCTACGATCTACTACCTTTTGTGCTGTTTCTGTTTCTTCAGTCATAACTTATCCTATTTAATGAATGTCCACAGGTGGATATTAAGTCCTTTTCAAATAATTTACTACTTTATCTGTTCGCCACCCTGCGGGATGGCTTTGTATATCCCGCTACTGGAACAGATGGGAGTAGTTGCGGTACTGCGGTCAGCTCGACAAAACCACAGATTTTGTTGGCTTCGCTTGCCCCTTGCAACAGTAATCAGGGAGGGGAAATTAACATATTGCACCAGTTCGCAAAATAGACACTTTGCTCTGAGATACCTTTAGGGGGCTGGATTAGATAGGTAATATAGATGCCTGGATAAACGCTGCAGCTTTTATCCAGGCATCGAGGTTTTTAGTCATGACTAAAACAGATTTTAGCTAAAAGATTTAAATTTATTTAAATTCTTTAAAAAAACTTTACCAAGATTACCTAAATTGATGATAATGCACCTTTGTTACGGGTGTTTTAAAAGGTTTTATGGATGACTGATTTTATAAATATTGATCCTGATTTTTCTATTTCAGAGGTGGTGCTTGAGGAATCTAATAAACAAGAATTTATTAAAGAGTTAATTATTAATGAATTTGAGGGTGGATTTTTTATTACAGCAAAACTGGCATGGTCAGGCCAAAAGGTTTGGACTTTAACAACAAGACGAGAAAAAGATAAAGCTAGGATCTTTAAGGATCTGACTAGGCTTAATGATTTCTTGAAAGAAAAAATTTATACAGAAGAAGTAAAAATAATAAGAATCAAGTAAAAAAATACAAAATCCATTTCCAATATGATATATTTTGGATAATTTACTTTAAAGCTCTGAGAAGATATTTAAGAAAATGGCTATAAGTTTATATAAATATGGAAATTTTTTAAAATTTTTTCTAGTTATTTCATGTGTTTATCTTGTGTGCTTCATGCCACAAGATGCACTGCTTTTAGAAATCCTTGTAGATTTCACTAAATTTCAAGTAGTTGCTTTCTTATATTCATCTTTTCTTTGTGGGCTTTCGAGTTTCCTAAATTTCACAATTTGGAAATAACCCATGAATCTTGTAATCGTTGAATCTCCTAACAAATGTTCAAAAATTGGAAGTTATTTAGGATCTAATTTTAAAGTTGTGGCCAGTGTTGGCCATGTTCGGGATCTACCAAGAAAAGGCTTAGGTATTGATATAGCCAATGATTTTGCAATGGAATATTCATTTATTCCTGATGCTAAAGTTAATGACAGAACTTTTGACGGTGGCGAAAAACGTATTGAAAAAATAAGAGCCTTTTTGAATAAAGCAGACAAGATTTATTTAGCTACCGATCCAGACAGGGAAGGTGAAGCTATTTCATGGCATTTAAAAGAATGTTTAGGTCTGGAAGATGGTCAATTTGAACGAATAGAATTTAATGAGATTTCAGAAAAAGCTATTAGAGAAGCCATTAATAATGGGCGTGGTTTAGATTATCAGCTTGTATATGCTCAAGAAGCACGTAGGGCTTTAGATCGTCTGGTGGGCTATCTAGTTTCCCCTATTGCATCTAATCTTATGGGGCAGACTTCATCTGCGGGGCGGGTACAATCTCCTGCTGTTTTAATCGTTGTCCTTAAAGAAATCGAAATCCTGAAATTCAAAGTTACTAACCACTTTGGCGTTAATTTGAGTTTTGATAAAGAGCCTAAAAAATGGATCTCGCAATGGGTTACAACGGATTTTGTAACTGAGGATCAGCCTTATATTTTAGATCGTTCCTTAGCTGAAGAAGTTGCAAAAACTAAGAAAGTTAAAGTTTTAAACTGCACTGAAAAAACAGAGTATTCAAATGCTCCTTCTCCGTTCTCTACAGCCCTACTTTTACAAGCTGCTAGTGTAGCTTTAGGCTTTAGCCCTCAACAAACGACCAAAGCAGCACAGGCATTATTTGAACAGGGGGCAATTACTTACATTCGGACTGACGGCCTAAATATAGCTGATGAAAGTGTAGAAGAAATCTTTGCTTATGCTAATGAACATCAATTTTCTTTACCTGAAAAGCCTAATAAGTTTAAGGAAAAAGATGGGGCGCAAAATGCACATGAAGCAATCCGACCTGTTCACATAACTGATAAAGATCTAGGAAATTCACCAGAACAAAAAGCTTTATATCAATTGATTTGGGAACGTACTATTTCAAGTCAATTGGCCAAAGCTGAATATAAAGCCGTTACTTTGGAATTACTGTCTGAAGATGGAAAATATAAGTTCCATGCTAAAAGCCGTGAGTTAATAAAAAAAGGGTGGATGGTTTTTGGGAAAGACTGCCTGAATGAAGATGAAAACGAGCCTTCAGGCGTGGTGCCGGTCTTAGAAGTTGGTTCTGTAGTTGATGTTAAAAGCGGTGAAGTTATTGCAAAACAAACCAAGCCACCAAAACGCTATACAGAAGCTTCACTAATTAAAAAATTGGAAAGCTGCGGGATTGGTCGCCCCTCTACTTATTCATCAATCATGGCCAATATTCTGAATAAGGGCTTTTTAGAGGTAGAAAAGAAAGTCTTAAAACCCACTAAATTAGGGAATGATCTAATTGGTAGTCTGTTAAAAGCTAAGTTTAGCTTTCTGGATCTGCACTATTCAAAAGAGATGGAGTTGCAGCTAGATAAAATTGCATCTGGTGAAACTTCATATAATTCGGTTGTTTCTGCCTTATACACTCAACTTGCTCAAGAGCTAAGTACAGCTTCAAAACTGACAGCTATAAACGCAATACCTTGTCCAAAGTGTAAGAGCCAGTTAAAAAAATTTAAGAATACTAAAACCAATCAATTTTTTTGGATTTGTAGCAATGAGGACTGTAAGCACTCGATGGATGACGACAAGGGTAAACCAGTCGAAAAAGTTATTCATTCATGCCCTAAATGTAAAACAGGTCGCTTAAATAAATTCCAAAATTCGCAAACTAAAGAATTTTTTTGGATCTGCAATGATCAGGAATGTAAGCACTCGATGGATAACAAGAAAGGTCAGCCAGTAGAGAAAATCAAATATCCTTGCCCTAAATGCTCAACGCCATTATTCAGATCCAAAAAAGAAGGTAAAGATCCGATCTGGTTCTGTCCTAATCGGGAAACAGATTGCAAAGTCTTTTTGCCTGAAGTTAATAAAAAGCCACTTCTTGAAGTCTATTCATGTCCTCAATGTGCCAGTGATTTAAGACGGATCAATGGGGCAAATGGCTATTTTTGGGGGTGTACCAACTATAAAAATGGGTGCTCCGCTACTTACCCAGATCAAAAAGGTAAGCCAAAATTTGAGGTGAAAAAGTAATGATTGATTTCGTAGTTTTGGCACAACAATGTGCGCCACAAGTTGATGTAAATATTGCGTCTGCAATTGTTAAATCTGAATCCTCATTTAATCCTTTTGCGATAGGGGTTAATCGTGCCGCAGGTCTTAAAAAACAGCCGACTAGCTATGAAGAAGCTGTATCTCTGGCCAAAAGATTAATTAGCCAGGGACGAAATATTGATGTTGGTTTTGCTCAAATTAATAGTGCTAATTTCAAAAGACTAAATCTTAGTGTCGAGCAAGTTTTTGATCCCTGCACTAATCTAAGCGCAATGCAATTTATCTTTAACGACTGCCGAAATAGGGCAAAAGGCAAAGATATTTATAAAGCTATGTCTTGCTATAACACTGGCAACCATTCATCAGGATTTAGAAATGGGTATGTAGCGAAAGTATCAAGAAATTTGAATTATTTTGCTAATGGTTCACTCAATACCATGCCTGTAAAATTCAATCCTCCTTCACCTCCTATGAATAGCTCGGAACAGCTTGCATATTTTGCTACTAATGCAGATATGCCTAACTCCAGTGGATATACCGAAAATACAGAACTTCAAAGCCTTCCAGTAGTGGAGAAACGGCCTTCATTTTTCTTAACTAACGGTACAGACTTTAAAGAAAAAGAAAAAAGTTTAAAATCTTCTATGGTCTTTTAAAATATTTTCAAAAAGTTTAAAACTTAGTGTAATATATTAAATATCTAGTACCAATGAACAATATTTGATTTTCCAAAAATATTGTTCTTGGTGCTTAATGCGCTAGGTCTTAATTGCTTCACTTGGAGAAAATAATGAAAGCAAATCAAACGCAAATAACAACGACTAAAACGACTGGTATCAAAGCAAGCGTATTGATGTTGTTCATGACGTTAATCTCAAGCCCTGCTTTTGCTCAAATCTCAAAAGTTAATACGGTTATGGCTAATGTTCAGTCAGTCTTAGCGGGTGTGGCTGTAACTGTATTTACCATCACTATCATGTGGGCTGGCTTTAAATTGGCTTGGCAACAAGCAAAGTGGTCAGACATTTCTAACATCGTTATTGGGGGCATTTTGGTAGGTGGTGCTGCGGGTATCGCTGCTTGGCTGATTAACTAATGTCGAATTTTTCTGATCCAATTTTCAGGGGTTGCACTCGTCCTGCCATGCTTTTTGGCGTTCCAATGTTGCCTTTTTTGTTGGTGACGGGGGTAGCAATTCTTTTAGCGGGTTGGTCTTTTTATCTACTCAGTGCCTATGTGACTTTATTTATAGCAGCTATTTATGTGCCTATTTACTTCTGGATGCGGGCAATAACAAAAGTAGATGACCAACGATTAAAGCAAGTATTGATGCGGTGGCGCATAAGAGGGAAACAGATCCAGAACCATCAAAAATGGGGAGCAATCTCATTTTCGCCACTTAAATTAAAGAAAAGGAAATAACAATATCATGCGTTCAAAACAGCAAGTTAGAGATAGCGCAAATGCTGAAGTCGCAATTTCAGACTATCTGCCGTTTGGTAATCATGTTTCCAACAATGTTATTAAGCTTAAAAATGGTGAATACATTGCTACATGGAAATTAGAAGGCATTTCGTTTGAAACAGTTGAAGCCGATATTATTAGAATCCGTAAAGAAGGATTAAATAATTTTTATCGTGCTTTAGGTGGCGGTCACTTTGCTGTTTGGACGCATAAGATTCGTAGGGGAGTTAATGAACGTCTAAATGGCGTTTATGAAAATGATTTTATTGCTGATTTTAATGAAAGATATTATCAGCAGTTTCAGGGTGAAAAGAATAAACAGATGGCTACTGAATTGTATTTAACAATTCTTTATCGTCCTGAAATTTCCAGATTAACAAAGATTTTTAAGAGTAAAGCTAGTCGTGATCCAGTAGCCCTGAAAAAGCAGATTAAGCGGGATCTCGATATTTTGGATGATGTAGCCAAACAGGTTGAAGCAAGTCTATATCACTACAATCCAGAACGTCTGGCGACCTATACCAAGAAAGGTTTTGTCTACTCCGGAATGTGTAATCTACTTGGTTTTTTAACTAATGGAGTTTGGGAAGAAATCCCTTTAAGACAGGCTAATCTTGATCAATATATTCCAAGTAGTCGCTTGTTCTTTGGTGACAAAAATGGCTATTTACAGATTAAACATCCTGAAGCGCAAAAATATGTAGGCTTTCTGGATATTCAAGAATTTCCACGTTTATCAGAATCAGGAATGTGCAATTCCATCCTGTATGGAAACTATGAATACATTGAAACTCAAAGTTTCACGGTTTATGGCAAGCGTGATGCTGTAGATAAATTAAAAACAATTAAAGGCCAACTAAATTCTGTAGAGGACGTTTCAGATCAAGAGATTCGTGATATTGATCTGGCTATGAGTGAAGCTAATAGCGGGAATTTCCAGTTAGGCGAATATCACTATACGCTTGCGATTTTTGGCGATTCACCAAATCAAGTTGCTCTAAATGTTTCGAGTGCCAGAACTGCTTTATCAGATGAAGCAGGGTTCAAAATGGCTGTAATTGATACTGTTCCTGAATGTGCATGGTTCTCGCAATTAGCGGGTAACTTTAATATGCGTCCAAGAGAAGCATATCTCACAAGCCTAAATTTTTCTGCTTTAAGCCCTTTTCATAACTTCGCAAGAGGTAAGCGTGACGGCAATCCTTGGGGTGAAGCACTAGCTTTATTTAAAACTCCAAGTGGCCAACCATTTTACTTTAATCATCATGTCAGCCCTGATAAGCAAGATTCTACAGATGACAAGATGCCAGGTAATACGTGTGTCATTGGAACAACTGGTGTGGGGAAAACAACCCTAGTCATGGCCATGATGATGTTTGCTTGTAAGTATAAAAATCTGAAGGGTGTTTTCTTTGATAAAGATAGGGGCGCAGAAATTGGGATTAGACGGATTGGGGGTCAATACTATGCCTTAGAGCGTGGTGTACCAACTGGCTTTAATCCGTTGCAGCTACCACCGACTGAAACAAATATTCAGTTTGTAGAAAAGCTTGTAAAAATTCTGGTAGGTGGCGTTCGTAATGCTGCTGAAGATCTGGAAATCAGTCAGGCTGTTCGTACCATTATGCGTGATGATATGCCGTTAGAACTCCGCAGACTTTCAGCTTTATATATGAATCTGAAAGTAAATGGCGGGGGTGATTCGCTTCAGGATCGTTTAGCTAAATGGTGTAACACTGCTGATCATGACGGAAATTTATCTTGGGTCTTTGATAATCCATACGATACTCAAGACTTTTCTAAAGCCAAAATGCCAATCTTTGGTTATGACTACACGGAATTTTTAGATGATCCAGAAGTCCGTACACCAATCATGGCTTATCTATTACACATCACAGATTCATTGATTGATGGTAGTCCGTTTATTTATTGGATGGACGAGTTTTGGAAGCCATTAACAGATGAATATTTCAAAGATTTTGCCAAAGATAAGCAGAAAACTATACGTAAATTGAATGGTCTAGGTGTCTTTATGACGCAATCTCCAAGTGACGTTTTAGATTCTGACATTGGTAAAACAATGGTTGAACAAAGCGTTACTCAAATCTTTTTACCTAATCCTCGTGCTGATTACGATGACTATGTAAACGGCTTTAAGGTCACTCCGCAAGAATTTGAAATTATTAAAGAGCTAGAAGAAAACTCACGCATGTTCTTAGTTAAGCAGGGTAGCCGTTCCGCACTCTGCAAAATGGATCTAGGCGAAATGCGTGACGTTTTACAGATTATTTCAGGCTCTAAGGACAATGTAGAACTTCTCGAAAATCTCATGAATGAAGTTGGTGAAGATCCTAACGATTGGGGCGAACTTTTCTTACAACGGATCGCAGAACGTAAAAAATTAATTTCAGAAAAAGGAGTTGCTTAGTCATGACTAAGTTTTTAGCACTATCTAGTTTGTTGGTTATTTCTACTTTAACAACTGCATGTTCTGATGATAAGGAACAGGTTAAGCAGTTAAAAGAAGAAGTGAAGGCTGCACAACAATTAAAACTTCAAGACTTAACTGCTGAACAGCAAGAAGAACTGAAGCAGCGCAAGGCTAGAGCATCCCAAAAGGGCAATATTCTTGATGAATATGATCCTTCTGCACCTCAAAAACCAGTAAAACCAGTAAAACCAGAAACCAAAAAAGGATCTGGAAATATTCTTGATGGATATAACCCAGATTCAAAATAATTAAGGATTCATAGGGGATTGCAATGGCAATTATTACTACATTAGAAACAAAAATTGATTCTCTATTAGCAAGTTACGTGACAGGTGTTAGTAGTAATATCGCTTCTGCAATTGTTCCTATAGCTTTGACTGCTGCAACAATTTATATCCTGATCATTGGCTACAATATTGCGACTGGCGCACAAGAAGATTCTATTTATACCGCTTTATGGAAGTTTTTTAAGATCGCTTTTGTTGGTGGAATTGCTTTAAGTGCGGGAGTCTATCAATCCTTTGTTGTTGAAGCTATTAACGGACTAGCCATAGGTTTAATTCAGATTGTTAGTCCAGGTGGTGAATCTTCGTTAGGTGCTTTACTGGATCAAGTGAGCGTTCCGTGGGGTGATTTAATCCAAAAATTAGGTGAAGAAGCTGAATCAGCTTCTGGCGTTTTCCCTGATATTGGCTTGTATTTATCTGCTGCTGTTGTTTCTGTCGCTCAATTCCTATTGTTCTTCATTGGTACTGGTCTATATTTACTGGCAAAAATCAGTCTGCAACTTTGTTTAGGCGTTGGTCCCATATTCATTCTGTGTGCAATGTTCCCTGCTACACAAAAATATTTTGAAAGTTGGCTTTCTCAAACATTGAGCTATGTTTTCACCATAGGCTTTATCACAGCAATTATCAGTATGCTCTTTGCTTTCGTTTCAGGCATGTGTACGCAAATCGCTAATAACTTTGATGCGGGTGACATTCTTACTTCTGTAGTTTCCCTCTGTATTGTTGCGGGAACTATTGTAGTGATCATGTGGAACATTCCAACGATGGCTTCAGCCATAACAGGTGGGGCGGGTGTTCAAGGTGTCGGTCGTGCTGTAGCACAAGCAATTACTAAAGGTCGTGGCGGTAATAATTCAAAATCTGATAGTGCTTCAGCTACTCCTACTACTGGGGGAAGTGTTCAAGGGAATTCTAGCAGCTCTAATAATTCCAATAGCTCGAATACAGGAGGATCTAAGCCGTTATATCAACGACATACTCTCTCTAACCTCAAAAGAAACAAATAGGAATTTTTCTAATGAAAAAACAATTGTTAGCTTTGGGTTTAGGTTCATCTTTGTTTATTAGTGGTCAAGCCAATGCTACAGGTATTCCTGTCATTGACGGTGCTAACCTTGTTCAAGCTGTTCAAAATATGGTGGCTTGGGGTGAGCAATACAATCAGATGGTGAACCAGATCCAACAGGCAAAACAGCAATACGATTCCATTACTGGTATTCGTGGTTTCGGTGACGCTGTCAATAATCCATATCTTAAAGACGTGATTCCAAGTGACGTTGCTGACATTTATAAAGGCATCCAACAAGGCGGTGTCAATGGTATGACTTCAGCAGCTAGAAACATTCGTGATGCCACAATGGTTTATGACTGTGCTTCTAGAACTGGCCAGAACTATAAAGCCTGTCAAGCTGCATTAAATAACAATGCACAAACACAGGCTTTAAATCAGCAAGCGTTAGGCGTTGCGGATCTGCGTACTGAGCAGATTGATAATCTGCGTAAACAGATCAATAACACTACTGATGCTAAAGCTATCGCTGAGTTACAGGCTAGGATTCAAGCAGAACAGTCACAAGTTGCTAATGATGCAAACCGAATTGCTTTGATGCAGGCGCAAGCGCAAGCTCAAAAAGATGCAGCACAACAGCTTGAAATTGAAGGCCGATTAAAACGTGCTGCCCAAAAAGGCAACATTCTTGACGGCTACTCTGGTAACTAAACTTTTAAAAAAAAGCCCATTTCTTTTGAAATGGGTATTTTTTTTGCAATTTTTCAGAAAACATTGAATTTATAAAACCAAAATATATTATTTTGGTTTACGGTTTTTATATTTTTTGGCATACTTAGAGAAATAACTCTAATAGGGTCTATCATGAACAAACTTAAAAAAGTATCTGCTGCTGAAGAAGCTAAAAGCTATGAAAAAGCTATGGATTGGGAAGCAGATCTTATTGCGATGCGGGCTAAGTCAGAACGTAAAGCTTGGACTATTGCAAAAGTAGCGGTGGGCGTGGCCGTCTTAGAAGCCATTGGATTAGTGACATTAGCTCCAATGCGCCAGACTGTACCTGTTGTTTTCACAGTAGATAAAGCTCAAGGAAATGTTGAATACGTGGGCGTTGTTGATGATCAGCAAGTAAAAGGCAAACAAGAATTAATTGATAAAAATAACATTACTCGCTATGTAACCGCCCGTGAGAGTTATTTCTATCCGTTATTACAGCCAGATTATGATTTAGTCATGACTATGAGCAGTAATCAGGTCGGTAATGACTTTGCTTCACTCTATGAAGGTGATAGCGCAAGAGATAAAAAGTACGGCAAAAAATATGAATTAAAAGTTGATGTGATTTCTGTCCAGACTAATCAGGATGAAACAGGTTTTACCGCTAGTGTCCGCTTCACTAAGACTTTGCATTCAGTCGAAGCTAATCGTGATGAACAGCCACAATATTATATTGCAAGTATTCGATATGAATATGCTCCGAACAATCTAAATAAACTGGTAGAAAAAGATCTAATTAAAAATCCATTCGGCTTTAAGGTCGTGGGCTATCGTGTCGATCCTGAACTATCTCCTAACAGACCTGTAGCGCAAGCTGCGGTTGTTGAACCTAGTCAGCAAGTCTATGTTCCGATTCAACAAGGCGGGGCTGCTGTTCAGCCACAAGCTCAACAAGGAATGTAAAGGATCATTACATGAAAAAATTAATTCTTGCTTTGGGTTTGGCTATGCATGGGATCTCTTATGCAGCAATTACGCCTAAAGCTATGCCTACCGATTCACGTATTAGAACAATCAATTATGTTCCTAATGATGTTTATCGAATTACTGTCAAAAAAGGCACTGTAACCCGCATTGTATTAGGTGAAGGTGAAAGAATTTTAGAGCGTGGTGCTGCTACTGGATACCCTTCAGACTGTGAAAAGGATGACACCAATTGGTGTATTTTTGCGGATACTGGATCAAATTTAGTATGGGTGAAGCCAAAGGATAAGGCTACTCGGAATAACTTAGAGTTACGCACTAATAAGCGTGATTATAGTTTTGATTTTCAAGTTCTAAATAATGCCAAAGAAAAACCGATGTATCGTGTTGTCTTTAAATACCCACAAGAAGAAGAAAAACGTAAACAGGAAGAAGCTCAACGCTATAACGCTTATGCAGCACAATTAAAAGAAGAAAGCCAGCTTACTGAATTTTTGGTTTTACAGCATCGTTTAGCCAATGCTGCACCTATCCCTAAAAATTGGAATTATCGTCAAGCTACAAACAGTAAAGGGAAGCATTTTGTTCCAGAAATGCTATTTGATGACGGTCGTTTTACCTATATGCGATTTAAAGGAAATACCGATATTCCAGTCGTATTTATTGAAGGTACGGAAGGGGAAGAAAAAGTTAATTTCCATATCAGTAAAGAAGATCCAAAACTTTTGATTGTTGAAGCTCTAGCTAAAAAATTTGTTTTACGTCAAGGAAAAGGCGTAGTGAGCATTTTCAATGAATCTTATGATCCTGTCGGTGTTGCTCCTCAAGATGGCACTACTGTAGAGGGTGTTAAACGTGTCATTACTGGGGATATGAACTAATGAATACTAATGATCAAAAACCATTAGATGATCAACAAGCTCCTGATGAAGAATTTAACGAATCAGAAAATGGCATTGTGTCTGTCAATGAACGTGGGGATCAGGAAGATGGAAAAGGTAAAAAAATAGCGTTTATTGCAGTTATGGCGGTACTTTTTACTGTTATAGCGGTCTTTGCCTATAACTTCTTTTCAGATAGTAGTGATGCTGAAGAAGCAGCCCAATTAAAAGAAAATCAGATAGATCCAAGCCTAGATGCTTCAGCTAAAAGACGGGAATTTACTAATACTGATCCTGTGCCACTGGATGCAGGTCAAAATGCTCAATTTCAAAGCCTAGATGCCTGTCAGGATCAAAGTATTCCTAGACAGCTAACAGACAATAACGGCAATGCTTTAACTTATAACGGCATGTTGGTTTTTCAATGCCAAAATGGTCAGCAGATTTTAAGACAGCCTGAAGCTGCGCCAGTAGTTGAACAACAAGCAGCAAATCAACAGCCTGTAGTAATTCAGCCACAGCCACAACAACAAGCTCAATATGTACCTTTAAACAATGGAAGCCGTTACGGTGGCGGGATTTTTGTCAATCCTTCACAACAAGGCGGGGCGGTTGGCCAGCCGTCAAGCATGAATCATCAAGCAGCTTATAACCAAGTAACAGGCATGATGAAACAGTTTGAACAGGATCAGAATAGTAATAGCCGTTCTGGTAATTTCTCTGGATCTGGTTTGATGTCTTTAGCGCATGATGATGATGAACCTATGCAGCAGCATCAGCCACAACAAGCTACAACTAACATGGCCGATCATTCCTCTAATAAAGTCCAGGCTAGGTTTATTGGGGATCGAAATTACTTAATTGCTAAAGGTCGTGTAATCCGTTGCAACCTGTCAGTTAAAGTCGTTTCAGAAATTGGCGGTATGGCTTCATGTGTCCTTCCACAACCTGTTTATTCTGATAATGGTCGTGTAGTCCTTGCTGAAGCGGGATCTGAAGTCATTGGAGAATACAAAAGTATTGCAGCACAAGGGCAAAGACGTTTAGGTATCATCTGGTCACGCTTAAAAACTCCGCATGGTGTTATTGTCGATATTGATTCTCCCGCAGCAGACCATTTAGGAACAGGTGGTTTAAGTGGTCGAGTAGATAACCGTTGGGGGGCACGTATCGGTGCAGCGTTTATGCTTTCTTTAGTTCAAGACGCTATTGCTTACGGTATTTCTAAAGAAACAGGCGGGAACAATAGCACTCCTTATATGCTTCAAAACACTTCAGACATGGGTAAATCAATGGCTGAAACAGTGTTGAATGAAACAATCAATATCAAGCCAACAATTTATAAAAATCAGGGTGATGTAGCTTCAATTTACGTAGCCAAAGATATTGATTTCAGAGGTGTGTATGAACTCCGCGCAAAATAATGTTTTAAGCAAGGATGTAATGGTTAGACAGCTATTACTTCCATTAGAAAAATTCTTAAAAACTAAAGGGGTGACTGAAATTGCAATTAACGCACCTAACGAAGTTTGGACGGAATCTAATAAAGGATGGGAAAAGCATTCTATAAATCTGGAAATGGCGCAAATAACAGCTTTAGCTAATGTTATTGCTACCTATACCAATCAACGGATTGGCCAAGAAAACCCTATATTATCTGCTCAATTGCCTGATGGAGAGCGTATTCAGATTGTTCTACCGCCAGCCATTGAAAATGGAACGGTATCAATGACAATCCGTATTCCTGACGAGTCAAACCGATCATTTCAGGAATATAAAGATCAAGGCTTTTTTGACCACTTCAGATATGGGAAATCTAAAGAGTTTGAGCAGTTTAAACCTGTATTACGTACTGAAGATATTAAGCTAGTCCAGTTTTTAGAAAACAAAGATCTTGAGGGATTTTTTAAATTCGCTGTTCAATGTAAGAAAAATATTGCAGTTGTTGGTGATACTGGTTCTGGTAAAACCACTTTCATGAAGGCAATTTGTCAGTACATTCCTAAAAATGAACGTCTTGTCACTATTGAAGATGTACGTGAACTTTTTGTTCCACATGAAAACAAGGTTCACCTACTTTATTCTAAAGGTGGTCAAGGTAAAGCTAAGGTAACTCCATCTGATCTGATCGCTAGTAATATGCGTATGAAGCCAGACCGTGTATTACTTGCTGAATTACGTGGTGGAGAAGCTTTTGACTTTCTGAAATTGCTTACAACTGGTCACAGTGGATCTATTACAAGTTATCACGCTGAAAGCTGTTCACTGGCTTATGATCGCTATGTCTTTATGTGCAAAGAACATGAACAAGCAAATATCTACGATGTCACTACACTAAAGGAATTAGTTGCTTTAACCATTGATATTATTGTTCATGTTGAAGTGAAGAAAAAATACGATGATGAAAGTAATTTAATAGGTAAAGAACGCTTTATTTCTGAAATTAAATTTGATCCTGTTTCTAAAGTTAAGGCTCAATTTGGTGATGCTGAAATTATTGTCGGGGATCGAGCATGAATAAAAAGATCCTGATTCTACTCCTTGCGATTTTTCTAGCGGTCGTTGGTTTCTTTATTACTAAATATCTGGCCGGTGTTCTTTATTACTTAGCTAATAAGACCAATCCATTTCCTGAAGTGAATCTGACAACGTGGGGGTATTATTGGGATTTATATGCACACAATGTACCTGCACAAAAGAAAAAGCTGCAAGGTGCCTTGATCGCTGCACTATTTATCACTTTTGTTCTCCCTGCTTTAGTAATTGCTAGTCTGTTTAATAAAAAACAGTCGTTACATGGTGATGCCAGATTTGCCACAACAAAAGAAATTCAGAAATCTGGATTGATGGGAAATAAGGGAATTTTAGTAGGGAAATATCATAATAAATACTTAATGCTTGGCGGTCAGCAATTTGTACTTCTGGCTGCTCCGACACGAAGCGGTAAAGGTGTAGCGATTGTTATTCCTAACCTTCTAAACTATTCGGATAGTGTAGTTGTATTGGATTTAAAGCTTGAAAACTTCCTATTAACTTCTAAATTTCGTGCTAAGAATGGACAGAAAGTTTATCTATTCAGCCCATTTTCTGAAGATCTAAAATCTCACAAATGGAATCCATTTGATACCGTTAGTCATGACGAAAATTTTAGAGTAGGTGAAATTCTTGCTATTGGTCGAAGCTTCTACCCTGTGACTGGTGATGCTAAAACCGATTTCTGGAATGACAATGCTAATAACTTATTTCTTGGCCTAGCCCTATATCTATTTGAAACTGAAGATCTGCCTGTAACTATGGGCGAGGTTTTAAGACAGAGTTCAGGTAAAGGTAAGCCAATTCAGGATCATATTAGATCTATTATTGATGAAAGAGCGCAAAGTGATAAACCGCTTAGTGATACTTGCCTAGATGCTTTAAACCGTTTTTTAAGTTCACCAGACAATACGCTCGGTAACATCATTTCTACTTTTACCTCACCTTTAACGATTTTTGCGAACCCGATTGTAGACGCTGCAACTTCATCAAGTGACTTTAAACTTGAAGATGTACGCAGACAAAGAATGTCTATCTATTTTGGTGTTCAACCAAACCGTTTAGGGGATGCTAAGAACTTAATCAATTTGTTCTATTCACTCTTAATTGATGTGAATCTAAAAACACTGCCACAACAAGATTCATCTTTGAAATATCAGTGCTTAGTCGTGAATGATGAAGCAACGGCTGTTGGTAAAGTCGCGAAAATTGCAGATGCTAACTCGTTTATCGCGGGTTATAACATTCGTTTATTAACAATTATTCAGTCTATTGGCCAGCTAGAGGACGTTTATAAAACCCAAACTAGGGGGCTTGTGACTAACCATGCTTTGCAAATCGTTTATCCGCCTAGAGAACAACGTGATGCCAATGAATATAGTGAAATGCTTGGCTATTTCACTTTCAAAGCAAAATCTAAAGGCCAAAGCCGTTCTATGGCATGGGGTCAAGGTGGCTCTAATTCAGAAAATGAATCAGATCAAAGACGAGCTTTAATGCTCCCTCAAGAGTTAAAAGAATTGTCGCAAGATAAAGAAATTATCTTTATGGAAAATACAAAACCTATCATGTGTGAAAAGGCTAAGTATTTTAATGACAGTGCTTTTGTGGATCGCCTAAAGTCCGTTTCTCCTAGCATGAAAGCAATTAAAGGTTTTCCAACTCACAAGCAATTAGAAAAAATTGCCTTTGAGGATCTGGAACTTTCAATTCCTATTCCTGATTTAGACGTAAAGCTGCATAAGGCAAAAATTGAAAAACGTATAACTGAAATTACTACAGTAGAACAGGCTGAACAGATAGATATTTCTAGCTTAGTTATCCCTGAATTTAAGTTAGATAAAACAGTTTTTGAAGATCCAGAAAATCCACAACCTGAAGAATGTCTACAAGTGGTCGATCAATTCTTTGGGGCTGTTGAATGGGAAGAAGATACTGAAGCGCAAAATATTGTCGATGACTTCTTTAGCCAGGTGGAAGCTAGTGCTGAAAATCCAATAGAAAACCTAGTTGCAGTAGATGAACCAGAACAAATGGAAAACCTTGTTGCAGCAGATGAATCAGATCCTCTGGCCATGATTGCAGAAATGGAAAATCTGGTTGCAGTAGATGAATCAGAACAAGCGGAAAATCTAGTTGCAGCCGATGAAGGTCAAAACGGATCTATAGAAAATTCAGATATTGATGACGTTTATCAGGCGTTTTCAGACCAAGTTAATTCTAAATAAGGAAACTATCATGAAAAAAATCTCTCTTACATTAATCAGCCTTGCCCTATCTTTTTCAGTTGTGGGCTGTACTTCAAATAAAGCCGTGACCAGTCCTAATGGCTTTTCATCTAAAGCGGTTAATCCGCCTGACACTGTAAAAAACTATATGCAAAGCATAGCTGTATATCAGCAAAATAAAGATTTAAGCACTGAAACTGAAAGACAAATTGCACTTCTAACAGACAAATATATTCAAACCAAAATGATTATTGACGAAGCAGCACGTCGCCAAAATATTTCTAATCAATAAGGACTTGATCATGACTGAAGCAAACAAGGTCGATAAACCTAGTTTTAATAAAGAACAAACAGGCTATACCAAACTTGGCCAGACGTTAGAAACAAATCAAGCTGAAGTCAATTCGATTGAAAAAGCTGAAAATATAGATATTTCAAAAAGCACAAAAGGTATTAATCAAGATCCTGAAGAAACTAAGGTAACTGATACCAAAAAGCTAAAAGCTGATGACAGTAAAGAATCGAGTGAAGAAGGCATACCTAAAGCATTGCTCAATAAATATTATGTGGTAGATGACAAATATCACTTTAAAGGTAATCCTGAAAAAGTAGCTTTTGAAGATTCTGGAAAAGCTTTAAAAACCACAATTGATGATAAACATATTGCTGCTTCAATGGTGGAGGTAGCAAAAGCTAAAAAATGGGAAACAATACAGGTTAAAGGCTCTGAAGAATTTAAACGGAATGTATGGCTTGAAGCTTCAATGAAGGGCATGACAGTAAAGGGTTATGAACCTCGTGATATTGATCTAGCCTTGCTCAATGATATGAAAAAAGAACAAGGTAAAGAGGTAGTTCTCAATACTATTGAAAAGGGTAATGAACGCCAGAAAGAGAAGCCTTTAAATGAGAAGGAAAAAGTAGATACAGCACAGGAACGGAAGGAAAAAATTAATAACCTGTCAGAACAGGAAAAAGCTTTACTGACAGTTTTTGATAAAAAGATGAAAGCTGACGGTTTCACAGAAAAGCAGCGTACAGCCAGTATAGACGTTGCGGTTGAACAGCTTAATCAGAAAAAAATGCACGTTGGAAAATTAGTAGATCATGGTGCAGCACCTTATAAGCATGATCCTAAAAATAACAGCAGCTACTACGCCACTATTGAAAATAGTAAAGGTGAAAAAAATACAATCTGGGCGAAGGATCTGGAACGTACTTTGAAAGAGCAAAATATCATTAAGAATGATGATATTGTCCTGTCCTATAAAGGGTCTAACAAAGTCGAAGTGAATACTAAAGAAATTGATCCTAAAACTGGACTGCCAACAGGCGCAAGAGTTCAAACATTAGCAAATAAAGGGAAGTGGGAAGCCCAAAGCTTGAGTAAATTGAAAGAAACAACTGAAAAAGCTCTAACCAAAAATGATAAAACTAAGCTTCAGATTCAACACAATACCGATATTCAAAATCAGAAATTTCATAAGCCAAAATTAACGGCTTATGATGCCAATGCTCCAAAACAGCAGCCACAAATTAAAACTCAAGAGAGAACTAAAAATAAAGATATATCCCGATAATCTAGGCCACGAAAACACCCATTAAGAGTGTTTTTTTATATCTCGTTACTGGATCAAATGGGAGTAGTTCATTTTCTGCAGTCGCCATTTAAAAAGCACAGCTTTTTAAAGCTCGCTTGAAAATCAACGGTAATCAGGGAAGGGAAAATTTAACTGATTGCGTCAGTTCGCAAAGTAGACACTTTGCTCTGATATGTCTGCTATGGATCTGCATTAGATAGTTAGAATAGAGGCTTGGATAATAGCTGCAGCTTGCAGCAATTGTCCAAGCATCGGGATTAGACGTTTTAGAGATTATGGACCAGACAATAACATTGGCAGTCCATGATCTACTAAAACTAATAGAAGGTTAAACTTTGGATATTACTTGTTTTGTCCACCTGTGGACTATATAATCAAATTTAATCTGATTAAGGACGGTATATAATGACAAATGCAGATTTTAAACTGCTAGTTGAATCATTGGGGTTCTATAACGCTGAAGCAGTAAGGGATTATTTCAAAGCTATAGGCTTTAATGAATCTATTAACGTCCGACCAATCCAATATTGGTTGAATGGTAAGAGTGTAGCACTCAATATGCCGATTCCAGACGATGTGGTTGAGCATTTTAAGCAGCTTGAACAAATGAAAATTGAATTATCTGGTCAAGAAAAATTTAAGAGAAATAGCTTTCTTTACAAAGACAAATATTTAATGTGGGAAAAATTCCCTGAATTAAATGGATTACCTTGCACATACCTTAACCAGTTAATGGTTCTGGTGAATATGCTTCATGGTTATAGAGAAATGCAGTATTGCTCAAGCTACTAAGGATCATGGAATGAAAAATCAGGATCTTTCTATTGTCGAATTGGTTAGTAAACGCAATAAAATTTTCTATACAGTCTGCGGATTATTGGTCTTACTAACAGCATTATCATTTGCCAGATACTTTCTGAATTTTAGTATCCTTTATCTATTAATCTTGCTTATTCCATTTTTTGCTCTCCTTTATTGGATGATAAAAATTACTGAAGGAATAAAAGAGAAAAGGATTAGTCAGGAAGGATAGGAGAGACTAGTGGTAGATATTGTTGACCCTTCTACACGTAGCCGTATGATGGCCGGAATCAAAGGCAGTAATACAAAGCCTGAATTGCTAATAAGACACCTGCTTCATAAAAAAGGATTCCGTTATCGTCTTCATGTAAAGGATCTGCCGGGAAAACCGGATATTGTGCTACCAAAATATAAGTCAGTGATTTTTGTACATGGCTGTTTCTGGCATGGCCACCAAGACTGCCATCTTTTCAGGTTACCGGCAACGCGGACTGAATTCTGGCAGGAAAAAATCTGTCGTAATCAGGCGAATGATTCCAGAGCTGTAGATCTCCTGCTCGCCAGTAACTGGCGGGTCTGTATCGTCTGGGAATGCAGTATTCGGGGAGCCAAAAAAGATCCGGAAAAAGTAGTCAGTATAATTGCTGACTGGCTTGCAGGTGATGAACAGTTTCTTAAAATACGTGACATTCAAAGAGATCTATGATCTTTGGGAAAATACAGCCATACTTATTCCTCTGATGACAGATCAAGCTCCTTATATTCATCATAGAGGCAAGCTGAATTGCCTGCTGACACCCTGAACTGGTTACGTTTTTTCTGTTTCCATTTACCTGTATTCTGATCCAATGCATATTTACATCCTGGATCATGGACTACTATTCCTGTAGACAGGGCATCCAGGAATTTTTCAATACTCGCTCCTTTAGCCAGCGATACCTTTGGGCCAAACTGGTAATAGGTAGATCCTTCAATTTTTAAATTAGTATATGAGACATAGCATGTTTTTGTATGTTTTTTCTTCCAGTGATTGAGCAGTTTGCTGAAGGTCCACCCGGCCGCAATTTCTCCATTGTCATTTTTCAGAAAATAGCCACCCTCGCTCAAGGTGATTTTCTTTTTCTCCAGATCATACCCTTCAATGAAAAGTGTCAGGTGGGTTTCCGGATTTCGGATTCCAGTCTGGTGTTTGGCGGTAAAATAAAGTTGATGCGGTTGCCTACGGTTTGCATGGGTATTCATGAAATTTGCATAGCTATCACGATAGAGTCCGATATCCGGTTCAGGAGTCATCAGAGTTGTACTGCTTTTTGATCTTGTTTTCAGCTCCCAGTCCAGAAAATCTGGACTGGCATTTCCGTTTGGAATGATGCCAAATTCGCATTCAAGGGTAAAACCGGCTCCATTAGGTGCTTCATAGAAGATAACAGTACCGTCTTTGTCCAGTCTTCTGGATCTTATGGGCCCTTTGATGTAGATATCTTTGAGTTTTTCAATTAAAAGACCCTGACTGTCTGCAAGGCTGGAGTAATATTCATAGAAAACTGACAGGACCTGCTTGTCCTGATTCTGTTCGGTATATTCCTGGATCTCTTTTGAAATTTCTTCATTCCATGATCCTGTATACGCAAAGACCTTGTCATCAGTCAGTCCTAGTATCATGCCCCGTTTCTGGCTGGCATACCGTTCACGTTCTTCTGATGTTGGTGGTTTCATTATCTTGCTTGGGGCAAGCGAGCAGCCACGAAGGAATCCCGAAAGCCTGATTTCCGGATATTTGGGATAAAGGATAATCTGGGAACCTGCGGCTTCTTCAGTTTCACCTTCTGGTGTAATCCAGAACAGTTTGAGAGGTGCCTTGAATATAGGGCCTTTGCTGGACTCTCCATCAGCACGGATCTCTCCCAGCGGGAAGTCCTGAATAACCTCAAAATTCCCCCCAAAATAGATCTGCTGTTTGGAATTGTCATTATTGGAAAGAAGCTTGAGCAGGATACGGGTTGCACCCAGATCCTGCATTTTCTGTGATATCTGTCTGAGAGTGGCCATATACAATCCAGTCATTGTCTTCTAACCGGATCGTACCTCTATTTTAGTGATTTTTATAGCTTTTAAGCAGACATCTTGTCTTTTTCACGCTTCCGGATTTCTGCTGCACGTAAAATATAAGGTTCCAGTAACTTTGCAACGGCAGCGAAAACAGGCACAACAACCGAGTTGCCGAACTGCTTGTATGCCTGTGTATCCGAGACCGGAATACGGAAGAAATCTTCTCCGTCCAGTTTCTGGAAGCCCATCAGTCTGGCACATTCCCGTGGTGTTAGACGACGTGGGCGGTTTTTCTGGTTATTTGGATCATCAAACTCTTCTTCTCCCCGCTGCATGTCCCAGCCGCGGTCAATTAGTATTTCCGAACCGTCTTTATGATAACGAGCTGAAAGGGTTCTGGCCACGCTGCCAGGATTTTTCGGATCTACCAGACCAAACCCAAAACCGTTACCTTTGGCCTGATGTTTCTTTGCATAGTTGTAAAGATACTTCCAGAGATTTTCAGTGAGTATGTACTTGTCTGCTACTTCTGTTTCTAACACATCCTGTATGGTCGGACGGGCTTCAGGGAAGAGTTTACTGATATTTTTCAGGGAAAAGTCTCCCTTGATATCCAGACTGCGTTTGAAGCCTACCAGTACAATACGCTCACGGTGCTGGGGAAGGAAATTTTTGCCGTCAATGATTTTGGGGTCATTCGGACCACTCGCGTCAGCATCTGCAACATCATAGCCCAGCTCGTCCAGCGTCTTCATGATGATACGGAAGGTATTTCCCTTGTCATGGCTTTTCAAGTTTTTTACATTCTCGAGTACGAAAATGGCTGGCTGTTTTGCAGCAATAATACGTGCCACATCAAAAAACAGAGTTCCCTGTGCTTCACATTCAAAACCATGAGCCTTGCCAAGGGAATTCTTTTTTGAAACACCTGCCAGAGAGAACGGCTGGCATGGGAAACCGGCCAGTAGTACCTCATGATCTGGAATTTCGTTATCAATATGCTCATAAGCTTCATTGATGTCTGTATCCGGATCTTCAGTCAGCGTAACCTGTCTGATATCTTCGTTGAATTTATGCTGTTCAGGATCACAGTACCAGTTAGCCTTGTATGTCCGGACGGCTTCCTTGTTCCATTCGCTGGTAAACACGCATTGTCCGCCGATTTCTTCAAATCCCTTTCTGATCCCACCAATACCGGCAAAAAGATCAATAAAACGGAATTTATAATCTGGATGGTGGGCTGGTGGTTTTGGAAGCATTTTTTGCTGAAGCATTTCTACTTCACCTTCACTCAATGCCCTTGGTGCACTCTTTCCATTCAGCCATTTATTCAGCGTTTCACGGGTCCAGTCATACTGACCTACTCTACGAAGTATTTCAGCAACAGTTTTCTGGTCATAGGACTCCAGTACCTGATTAACCAGCGCCTTGTGTTCTGCAATTTTCTGGTTTTCCTGGATTAGATACTTTTCATGCAGGTCATCAGCTTGGGACAAAAGCTCTTTCATCTATAAATCTATATTGGGTATTTTGAGTGATATTTTATCACTCATTTAACCCAGATTGGAGGATTTAAGTTCTTTGTGTTCATTAATTATGCAATACTCAACTGATCTTTTAGTTGATTCTGGTACATATGCGGATTTTTAAACAAATAGAAAATTAATGAGAATTGCTAAAGTAAGTACATAAAGCGTCAGCAGCTTACTATGAAATGTATTTGTGATTCTTGTCATTTTTGACGATTATGGTTGGTAAAATGATTATTCTTTTTTTCTTTAGATACAACCTCCATCAGAAAGAAGTCCAAGTTAAAAGGAATTTTAGTCTTACCTTCAAATGCTAAAAAAGGAAAACTGTGCAAGAATAGGAAAAGTATTGATAATTCATTTTCTTAGTCTATCCCAATGTTTATTTTTAAAACTTCGAGGTTTCTTCAAGAATTCACATGTCAGAGCAAAAAATTAAACTAGTACCACCTAAGAATTATCGCCATCCTTATAAAGTTGAAGGTATTTCCTACATGGATACTGAAGACCCAAGATTTACGTATGCCATCATAAGTCTAGTTTCAACTCATAAAAAAATTAAGAATAATAAATATCTTATTCGTGTTCTTATGATGAATGACCATCTTAAATCTAATGCTGAATTTAATATTGCCTCAGGGTTATTTACCAGTCTTATACATCCGGATGTTTCAGTGGTTGTTAAAAATATAGCACGTCCGGTACAAGACTCTGATTTATATGAAGCATTAGCTCAAACAGCAATGGATACTCTAGCTCAAGAGTACAGCTATGCTTCTATTATTGAAAATCAGGATATGGCTCGATTATTCGGGTTTCTAATATCTTCCATGATTGGAATCGAGTTCAATCCTAATCCTGTTAAATCTGAGGTAGCGGTTGCCTCTGAGCTTTTAAAAAATATTGATGATATTATTTATATCTATGATAACTATATGGCTCTTGATCTAAGTGATGAGCTCAAGGCTGAACTTAACTATCAATTCTGGTCAGCTATTACAATGATGACGCGTAGCAATGCTTTGGTATATGCGGATAATTCAAGAGGTATGGATTTCTCAAGTCTTGCTAATAATAAAACGAACCTGACTATTAAAAATCTAAAAAAAGCGATTGAAACCAGCTTACCTTATTTCAATAAAGTGCATATTCAGCGTGAAATTCGAGATTTGTTAACCCACTCAGATTTTGATGTATCTAACAGAAAAATAATTTGCAAAGATATGCTTATATCCTCTCCTCAAGCTGGCAGACTGAATATGCAAGTTTATATAAAATATAAAACTGTCATAGCGATCCTTTACCGTGCTTATCTTATTTCTGTGGAGAAGAATATTCATGAAAGCAAGATCAAAAGATTAAATACTATTCTTGATGAATCTGCTTATCGTCTTCAAAGTACTGGTCAAGATCCTCTTACATTAAAGATTCTTAAAGACCTCTTTATGATAGTGAAAAAGCCTTTAAATGCTGACGGCAATAATGATGTTGAAATTATTTTTAGTGAAGAAATTTCCAATGTCATCAAGAACCATGCCTTAGTATCTTGATCAATAAAATCCAGATTACCTGATAAAAAACTCCGGCATCTTGCCAAGGTTTTTCGTATTGGGCTCGCGTGGTGTAAGTACTGTCGTATCTGCTGATCCTGTGCGATTTCCTTATTCTTGTTATTTGGAGCATCCTGCTCTCGATACATCCATCATAGGAAATTACAGCCAAGTCATCATAAACTAGACATTTTTATTGGTGAGAATATAGACATTTTGAATGGGTTCTAACAACAGAATTTCGTATAACCTCCATTATGTTAAATGGAACCTTCTTTAGTTGAATATTCATACTTTCAATGGAGCAAAACTTGCAGAATCTTGTCTAATTTGTAATCCTTGCAGCCAAGGGTGTCTAGCTGAGCTAAGGCAGGTATTTGTTGTAGTCGGGCCGCTATAATATTGATAAAGAGCGCCTGTATGTTTAATTTCAAGATTTTTAATAAAGTCTCTACGGAAGTGTTGACGATAAAAAATGACCTTCAGCTTAATTCTGAAATTCAACTTATAACAAAATATAAGACCTCTACTTCTGAAGATTATAAAAAAGCAATTATTTTGATCTTTAAAGAACGTGGTTATTCAGCTTTAGAGATTGGTCAACTATTGGAAAATTAAAGTAAAAGATTTATTCTGATCAGATAGGCACCCTTATTTAAAGGTGCCTATTCATTTTAGAAATTCTTAAATTTCAATCTGACTACCTAGCTCTACCACCCGGTTAGAAGGGATTTTATAAAAATCACTGACAGGGCTGGTATTTTTTTGCATTGCGACAAATAACTTTTCACGCCATGTAGACATCTTGCTGGACAGACTTGGAATTAATCTTTCTCTAGAAACAAAGAAGCTGATATTCATTAAGTCATACTCAAGATCCAGTACTGAAAAAGCTTGTTTCAATGAATGAGGCACATTAGGCTCTTCTTTAAATCCATAATGGATCGTTATTCTGAAAAAACCATTCTCTAGTACTTCAGTAACGATTCGCTTAGCTTCATCAACATACGGGATTTCAGAAGTCTTGATTGTCACCAAAAAATTACGTTCATGCAGAACTTTATTATGCTTTAGATTATGTAAAAGCGCATGGGGTACGACTTGAGGCGTTCCAGTTAAAAATACGGCATTTCCACTCACTTTCTGACCTGTCTGTTCAAGGTGCTCAAGAAACACATTCAGTGGAAGCGTGTCCTTCTGCAGTTTGTCCTGAAGAATCTCTCTGCCTTTTTTCCAGGTCATCATGAGGGTAAAAACAATAACCGCAATAACGACTGGTACCCAGCCTCCAATCAGGACTTTTAATAGGTTTGAACTCAGCAAAACCAGATCAATAAAGGCGAATGGAATAATGAACAGTAAGACTTTCCATGTTTTCCATTTCCAGTAACTATAAGCCAGAAAAGCTACTAACAGTGTGTCACAGAACATGGTCACAGTGACGGCCAGACCATAAGCACCTGCCAACTTGCTGCTACTTTCAAATATTAAGATCAAGATGGTGATAGAGATAAACAGGAGCCAGTTCAGTAATGGAATATAAATTTGTCCAATTTCCGAAGCGGAGGTATGTAAAACTGTAAGCCTAGGTAGATATCCCAACTGTATTGCCTGTTTAGCCATAGAGAATACCCCACTGATTAAAGCCTGTGAGGCAATCACTGCAGCTGCAGTAGCCAGAATAATCATAGGATATAGAAGGGCTGAAGGCAGAAGCAGGTAAAAAGGATTGGTGATAGCCGAAGGATCTCTTAACAGTAATGCTCCTTGTCCAGCATAATTCAGCATCAGACATGGCAGTACAATTAAAAACCAGCCTAACTTGATCGGTAAAATACCAAAATGTCCCATATCCGCATATAAGGCTTCACCACCTGTTACTGTTAAAACCACAGCTCCCATTACAAAAAATGAAATAAGAGGATTGTTAATAACGAATAAAAAAGCCCAGTGTGGGCTGAATAATGCAAGAACAAATGGACTTTGAATAATACTCATAATGCCAATGGCACCAATAGATAGGAACCATAACAGGGTAATAGGACCAAAAAACTTCCCCATCATTGCAGTCCCATGTTTTTGAACGGCAAAGAGAGCTATAAGAATTCCAATACTGATTGGAATAATGAAGCGATCAAATGACGGGGCAGCAACAGAAAGTCCCTCAACTGCAGATAAAACAGAAATAGCAGGGGTGATGATACCGTCACCGAAGAATAAGGATGCTCCAATGAAACCTAAGATAATGATTGCCAGTCTTTTTCCACGGGACAATCCTTTTTGCCTAAGGTTTAAGGCGAGTAATGCCATGATACCCCCTTCACCATTGTTATCAGCTCTCATGATCACCAAAACATATTTAAGCGAAACAATTAAGGTAATGGTCCAAAAGATTAAAGAGAGAATTCCCAGGATATTAAGTTCATTAATAGGTAGCCCGCGTGTCGCATGAAAGCTTTCTTTTAATGCATATAATGGACTCGTTCCTATATCGCCGAATACTACTCCTAGTGCAGCCAGTGTTAATGCTGGTACTGCCGGCTTACTCACATTATTTTGCATATATTTGATTTACAAAATTGGGGAGCCTCGAATTTTATCATCTGGCTTCTTATGAAATTGCCTTGTACATAAAAACCCATACTTTCTTAGAGTGTTATAGTTTTTCTAGCTAAGCCTGCACTATATAGGTGCTATTTCACTTATAAGTAATCCAAAAATATATGATTCTTTAATAGATAATTTTAAGTTTTTTCTAAAATTAACATAATACACCTTATACGAATCTAAAAATGGGAGCCTATAGCTCCCATTTTTATTGTTAAACGTTGAATCCTATATGTTTTCCTGTTGGAAGCTCTACATCAATACGGAGCTTCCCACCCATTGCCTCAACATACTTTTTCATGGTTGAAATCTTAAGATCATTGCCACGATTTTCTATTGCTGAAAGCGATGGCTGTTTTATTCCCAAAGTTTCAGCAAGCTCTTTTTGAGAAATTTCGAGTTCTTCACGAATAAGATGAAGCTGATTTTCTAGCAGTAATTCATCTGCCATTTTTTGAATACGGGCTTGGCTCTCTGGAGAGCGGCTAGCTAACAATTCTTGCAGAGTCTTAGCCATTAGATTTATCTCCTAGGGTAGTGAGATGAAGTTGGTATTGTTCATCTGCAATATCCAGCATGTCTTTATAAAAACGCTTTTTACCGCCTTTATCAGCAATACATAGAACAATAGCCTGTCGTAAGGGATCAAATGCGAAGAAAGCTCTTAAGGGTCTACCGCGATGTTGAACACGCAGTTCTTTCATATTGGTAAATTTAGACTCATACACAGTATCTACTAAAGGACGGCCTAAACTCGGTCCCTGCTACTGTAGAACAACCAGGGCAGCTAGGACCTTCTCTTGTGTAGGTTCATCTTGCTGTTCAAGCCACTGATTAAATAGATCTGTCGTAATGACTGTCCACATACCACAACCAAAATATAGATTATAGTCTATATTTTAGGAGCATTATGTTTATTTTGCAAATGAGAAAGGATAGGAAATAAAAAACCCCGGCATCCTGCCGGGGTTTTTCGTATTGGTTCGCTCGGTATAACTCCTGTCGTACCTTACAGTCCTTGTGCTTATCTCTTGTTATTCTTGTATGGAACTTCCTGTTCCCGATGAGTTCATCATAGGAAAATTCCACTGTCCCAGGTAGCCGCAAAGGGCCGAGATTGATGTACGCCAGAGCGTACAAAATAGCCTAAATTTTATCCACAGCAATTGGGGATAGTTTCGGACATTGAGGCATTGATAAAATTTGAAAAATCTCAAAATTGACTATTTTTTAAACAATTTTATTGGCAAGAAGTATCAAAACTGCTCATAAAAAAGCCGACTTGTTTCAAAGTCGGCTTTTTATGGATTTTAGGGTTTGGTGTAAATTTTTAAGATATTGATTTTTATATTAATATACAAGTGTACTTCGTATAACCGCCATTATGTTAAATGGGGAGTGATTTAGTGGAATATTCTTTAATTTTTTATATGAAAGAAGATACCTTGAATCGTGTCAAAAGAAGCATAGATTTTTTATCCATACCTCTAGTGTTCATTCT
>NZ_CP118966.1 GCF_029024105.1 Acinetobacter lwoffii
TTATGATGAGCGAATTGTTCTTTTAATTTTCTGATCAGTCTTGTATTGCGACAAAGCATAGACCGCCCAGATGGCAGCCGGGATCCAACCTAAAACTGTAATCTGGAGTACCAAACAAATGATGCCTGCAAATGGTCGTCCTATGGTGAAAAACAGCAGCCAGGGAAAAATTAAGGCAATTAGCAATCTCATTTCAAATTCCTATGTATTTTTTCAAAAAATTAATAATTAACTGCCGACAGATCAAACAGCTTACGATCTCTTTCATCCGTTAAATACTTATCCATCTGAGCAATCAGTTTTGCTCTGGCTTGTTCATCATCTTCGGTAATCTTCAACATGCAGGATCCAATTAAAATCTTGCGTCTGGTATCGTCCTTGCGTAGCTGTTCTTTCTCTTTGGCACGTTCTCTTGCCAGTGCTGCCTGTCTTTGAGCCTTTAACTGCTTTAGCTTTTCTTCCTGTGCCTTGATTTTGCTGTCTAGTGTTTCAGTAACGCTCATTAATCCAATACCATCATTCTGGGAAACCATCCCTAACATAAGCGCACTTGAATATGCATTCAAGGTGCTATATGTATAGTAATGTTTTCCTCGAAGAGCGCACTTATGCAAACTTCGTTTGCAAGTCCGATTGGGGTCTCCCCAATACCCCGACAACCGTATCCACGGTTGTATTTCACTACGTGAAAATTTAAAAGCGAAAATAGGCATGGCGATTTACCACTTTTCAGTCAAAACCGTAGCACGATCAGCAGGGCGTTCCGCTACTGCTGCGATTGCCTATCGGGCAGGTGAAAAGATCTATTGTGAACGTGAGGGCCGAGAACATGATTACAGCCGAAAAACAGGTGTGGAATATAAAGAAATTTATTTACCCGAAGGCGCACCAGAACATTTAAAAAACCGGGAAAGACTCTGGAACGAAGTTGAACAACGGGAAACCCGAAAAAACTCGACAGTTGCCCGAGAATTTGAAATCGCTTTTCCAAGTGAATTAAATCAGGAACAACGCCTGGCCATGCTCGAAGAGCTATGCGCCAGTATCGTGGACAGACATCAGGTGGCCATCGATGCCTGTATTCATGCACCGCATACTGGATCTGGTAGTGATGAACGCAATTATCACGCGCATATCCTGATGAGCACACGCAAACTTACTCAGGAAGGCTTCACCGAGAAAACCCGGGAACTGGATCAGAAACACAGTGGAGAAATCGAACACTGGCGCGAACACTTTGCCGATATCTGCAATATGCACCTGGATCTGGCTGGATACACTGCCCGAGTCGACCACCGCAGCTACAAAGACCAGGAGAATGGTTTAGAAGCCACGCTGCACGAAGGGCCGAAAGTCACCGAACTGCGCCGAAAAGGGATTGAGACCGAAATCAGCCGAAGCAATGACGAAATCAAACAGAGAAATCAGGCTCAGCTGCAATACAGCAAAAATATGGATCTGCTGATTGCTGAAAATGAGATCAAACTCAGCACACTGAAAACAGAACAACAGACTCAGATCGAAAATAGCGCTAAAACGCCACCAATCGACGAAAAAGCCCTGTTTGAAGAAAAACAGAGGGAAACCCTTGGCAAAGTGCTAAAACGCGAAATCAGCGCAAAAGACGCGAATCTAGACCTAGATTTTATGCAGCGCAATCTCAAACAAGCCGAAATAAACCTGACCAAGCACCACAAACATCAAAACGAGTTCAATCAGCAGCTTGCCCAGGAGATCGTGAAAAACGGACTTAAGCAAAGTCATGACAAATTGCAAAGTCTGGTCGATCAACACAATGAATTAACCCAGAACAAACCCTTACTGTTTGGAAAAAAAGCTTGGGAAGCCCAACGTGATGCGATTTACCAGGAACACAAAAAGCTGAAAGGTCAGCATGAACACCAGAAAAAACATGGTGTGAAGGATTTATTGGAAAATGAAAAGTTTAAAGAACATGCCTGGAAGCAGTACCAACAACAACATCCAGCCAAAGCCAAGCAATACCAGACTCTATACCCATCCTATCAAGTCATTAAAAAATGTGTGGATGAGATCAAAGCAGAACAACAGATGAAACTCAGACAGGAACAACAGCTCAAAGCACAGCAACATGCGCCTAAAATGAAATCTCGTGGCATGAGTCGCTAAACAGAGCGAGTGTCTACGAGCGAACTGAAAAAATTTGCCCATCCCTTTCCCTGATTACAAGCTCCCTATCCATCAATCACCTGCATGACAGAGCATCCCGCATGGGTGCGAACTTTCCAAGTTTGATTCCTAAATCGAGCGTAGCGAGAAAAAAAGCTCATGAGCGAAGCGAATTCCGAGCTGCTTTTGATCTTGCTTTTGCTTTTTCTTAAATTCACGACAATATGAACCAAAAATTGCCCCGACGAATCGAGCGAAAGCGAGATTCAATAGAGTTTGAGCGTAGCGAAAACCAAGGGCAATTTTCATGAATTTTCTTTTTTATTTTATATTTATAATATTTAATATTTGAAGCATTTTTTCTTTTTTGTTTTCAATATATTATGGTGGTATAAACATAGGTTTTATCCGTTTCAAACATAGGTTTTATCCGTATAAACATAGGTTTTATCCGTTTCAAACATAGGTTTTATCCGTTTCAAACATAGGTTTTATCCGCATAAACATAGGTTTTTATTTTACTATTTAAATGAGTATTGTTATGATGATTCCCTAAGTGAAAAATTTATCTAGATTTTGGTAAATCCATATAATGTTTATAGGGAAATAAGAATGAGCCGTTCAGAAAATTTAGACATGTCGATTCTTGTCTCTAAAGCAAATGATTTAGTAAAAGCTCATTATAAAATGACTGTTGTTGAGCATAGATTGTTCAATATCGCTTTATCAAAAATTCGTTCTAATAAGATTACATTAGATAATAATGTACCAATTACCATTTCAGCTCATGAATATGCAGATCTGTTTTCAGACACCATAGATGGCGGTTATAAAGCCCTTAGAACGGCTGTAGATACTTTATTTGAACGCCAGTTCACATTAGAGCGAGAAATCTCAAATACTAAAAAACACGTTAGAACATATAGATTTATTCAAATGAAGGGATATCTTGAAGGTGAAGCTAGAATTGAAATTCAATTTGCTAATGACGTCTTACCATTTGTAAGTGAGCTAGCTAATAAATTTACTCAAATTGATCTTCAACATACGGTTGATTTAAGCAGCCAATATGCCAATCGCTTATATGAAATTCTTAAAGAAGTGCAGAACTATAAAGAGCAAAAAGTTTTTCTAGAGTTGGACGATCTTCGATCTAGGTTCGGTATCGAAAATAAATATAAAACTATGTCAAATCTAAAAGACAATGTCCTGGACTTAGCTGTCACTCAAATAAATAAGAGCAAAGCCTGCGATATATATAACCTTCAATATACTAATAAGAAGGCAGGGAAAAAAATTATAGGATTTGAGTTTACCTATAAAATTAGAAAGCAACCAAAGAAGTCAGATATAGCTATACAACCTATAGTTTTAAAAATGACTGATTCGCAACGTTATCTTTTTGCTAATAAACTCTCTGAGCTTACCGAGATGAATAAATATTCTCAAGGTACAGAAAGTTACTCTCAATTTGCTGTTCGCATTGCCGAAATGTTGCAGGATCCACTTAAAATTGAAGAATTACTGCCATATCTAAAGAAAGTAGGATTTAATACAAAATAAACTTCATGTTCAGATTGGATGTTCACATGAACATCCTTGTACACGCACTGAGGGATTACATTGAACACAACAAAATTCAGCGTCATGGATGCAAGTAAAGCCTTTAAAAAATCACGTACAACAATATATGAGGCTTTAAAAAATGGTGAATTATCAAGAGATCATGATGGTCTTATAGACTTATCTGAACTTATCAGAGTTTATGGCAATCCAGTCGGTGTTCAGTCCAGTACACGTACTGAACAAGTTCAGAAGGATGTACAAGTACACGTTCAATCTGAGGTTGAAAGTGTATTAAAAGATCAAATTTCTTTACTCAAAAATCAGTTAGATTTAGCAAATCAAAGAGAAAAGTCTTTGATGCAACATATTGAAGATCTTACTCATAGAATTGAGTTTAAAGGCACCTTAGAACAGCCAAAACAAGAAAATATTAATAAACTAAATGAATCTACTAATTCGAATATAGCAACAGATCCTCGGCCACAGACCGAGTCAAACTATGACGAATTGACTACTCCTCAGAAAGACAATAAACGTATCCCTGTTCCAGAACACGTTGAGCCTGAACCAAAAAAAAGGGGTTTCCTGAGCCGTTTTTTTCTTCCTTATGGTTAGCCAGGACTCCAATTTTTTGATGGGCCAATTTCAGTGCAAGCACATGAAATAATGACTCACCAAAAAACCGGATGAGGTTTATTAAGACTGAATAAAACCGTGGAACATTGTTCAATATTTAAGCGTGGAACATGAATAATCAATAAAAAGCCGTTCTGGTGCCCTATACTCCAAAACGGCTTACTTTAATATACTGATATTTAAAGAGAAATATCAAGCATTTCGTATAAGGTGTATTATGTTATTTTTAGAAAAACTTAACTTAAATAGATAAATCTAATATATTATCTTTCTCACAATTTCATAAATATCAATTATCTAATAAGCTTTAAATTCTCTTACTAAGTCTGTATGGTGTTTTATCAGAAAGATACTATAGAGGGTAATATGCATAGTTTTTCTGTAAAAGAATTGGATCAGTTGATTGAAAATGATCTAAAGGAAAAGAAAAAATCCAGTAAGTTATTGATTGGATATAAACTATTTCATGATCTAATGAATGACCCTAAATTTCATGCAGAAGTGACAGATTCAGCCCTGAGTGCCACAAAACGAAAATATAAGAACCTCAAGATCAAGATTACGACGGATAAATATCAACTTCATTTTGAATAAAACATAAAAAAGAGAGCTGGCAGCTCTCTTTTTTATGATAGAAGTGTACTAGTGAGTACACTTCTATCATCTCCATTTTACATAATGTTCATTATGAATAGGTTTTACAATTTCATTAATTATCATATAGATATATTTTTTTGACTTCGTATAAGGTGTATTGTGTTAATTTTAGAGATTCTACATAAACGTAAAATCTCCTGCGCTTAGATTCTGGCATGTGTTCCATACTTATCAATCATGATAGAGCTGGCTTCATTTAAGCCACGCACAGTGACATTCACACCATTCTTTTGAAATTTTTTTACAACAGAATCAAGCATGGCGACTGATGTTACATCCCAAATGTGAGAATGGGTCAAATCAATAATCACATCCTTTACATCCTCTTTAAAGTCAAAACCTTGCATGAATTTTTCAGAAGAACTAAAGAAGATCTGACCTCTCAACTCATATAAACGGGCCATTCCTTCAAAAGATGCTGTCACCTGGATATCATTTTCAAGTTTATTCGCCAGGAACAAGGCTGAAAGTAATACGCCTGTTAACACACCCAAAGCCAGGTTATGCGTAGCAACAACTACAATCACCGTCGCAATCATGACGAAATTACTGCTCTTAGGATTATCTTTTAACTGAGTGACAGAACTCCATTCAAAGGTACTGATAGAGACCATTATCATTACCGCTACCAATGCAGCCATTGGAATCACTTTGAGCCAGTCACTGATAAATACAACCAGAATAAGAAGAAAAATGCCCGCAGAGAATGTTGATAAGCGTGTAAGGCCACCTGATTTTACGTTAATCATAGATTGACCAATCATTGCACAACCGGCCATGCCACCCATAAAGCCAGAAGCAATATTCGCAATCCCTTGTCCCTTACATTCCTGATATTTATCACTTGGCGTATCAGTCATTTCATCCACGATAGTTGCTGTCATCATCGATTCAAGTAAACCTACAGCCGCCAGTGCGACTGAATAAGGCAAAATAATCATCAATGTTTCAATATTCAAAGGAATATCTGGAATCAAGAACATTGGAAGTGTGTCAGGTAAAGACCCCATATCGCCCACGGTCCGGACATCAATTCCTAAAGCGATTGCCAATAATGTGATTGCAATGATGCAGACTAGTGGAGAAGGGAGTAATTTTCCTAATTTGGGAACCAGAGGGAATAGATAAATAATTGCTAAACCTAAAGCAACAAAAGCATATACATGCCAGGTCACATTAATCAGTTCAGGCAATTGAGCCATGAAAATTAAGATCGCTAACGCATTTACGAATCCAATAACCACAGATTTAGATACAAACCGCATTAACTTGGCGAGCTTTAAATAGCCTGCCAATATTTGAATCACGCCTGTCAAAATTGTTGCTGCCAGCAGATATTCAAGCCCATGCTCTTTGACCAATGTGACCATAAGCAGCGCCATTGCGCCAGTGGCTGCTGAAATCATGGCAGGACGACCACCTACGAAAGAAATCACGACGGCAATACAGAAGGATGCGTATAGACCAACTTTAGGATCTACACCTGCAATAATTGAAAATGCGATGGCTTCAGGGATGAGTGCAAGACCGACGACTAATCCGGCAAGTACATCCCCACGGATGTTAGAGAACCACTGTTCTCGGACATTAGATAACATAAACATAGCCTGTTTTTTAATTTTTCAGATAGGCTAGTGATGTGATATATACAACACACAAGCGACTACACCACATCACTAGCTAGACAGTGATGAGTTATTTACAGATTTAAGAAGGTAAATAAACTTAAGGTGGCGTAGGTGTCATAAGATGAAGAAACTTTTTAGAGTAAAAAAATCAGGACAAGGGTAACAGCTAGGTACTTTTTTATAAAGCCTGGATGTATATCCAAGCTTTGTTTAATCTGTATTTTATGAAGCTTTTAGCTCCCCAAGTAATTGACCTATTTCCAAACGTGTGTAGCCGCGTTCTTTAAAGATCAAAACAATAGCCTGTTTATAATCTTCAGAAATAGCCGTTTTATATTTATTAATTAATTGCAGCTCAGCATTAAGCTGGAGATCATTTTTGATCGTCAATACTTCCGTAGAGACTTTATTAAAAATCTTGAAATTAAACATACAGGTGCTCTTTATCAATATTGTAGCGGCCCGACTACAACAAACACCTGCCTCAGCTTAGCTGGACACCCTTTCCAAAAAGATTATAGAAAAAATGAAAAGTTTCAAGTTTTACTAAACTAAAGATAAAAAAGTATCAAACTTACGTATTTTAATAATAGAAGGTTGTTGAATTAGCTAATCAATTTTTAAATAATAGTACTCAAAGGAGATGGCTATCCTCCTTACACAAACCGCCAATTCTGGCTGATGATACCTACGTTTCCCTCAAGCAGGGTACGTAGTCGCGTGCTCTGCTTTTACAAAATGGAGCTACGCTATGTTTTCCCGTCATAAAGTTCTTTATTTATATATCTTTTGCTGCTCATAACTAGGAGCAGACATGTATCTTTCTCTTTTATCAATTGCTCTCGGTTCTGTAATCGGTGCCTGGCTTCGTTGGGGCATAAGTCTAAGATTTAATAGCGTATTTGAAAATATTCCTTTCGGGACAGTGATTGTTAACTTAATCGGTGCTTTTATTATTGGATTAGCTGTATCATTTTTTTCAAATAGCTCAATAAGCCCTAATTATAAGTTATTCGTTGTGACAGGCTTCTGCGGTGCTTTAACGACCTTTTCAACATTTTCAGTTGAAATTGTTGCGTTGCTACAAGCTTCAAAGTTTGAATATGCTATCTCAACAATAGCCATCCATGTAATAGGTTCATTAATCTTTACAGTACTAGGAATACTTTCCTATCAATTTTTCACTAATCATTAATAATCTAAATATTAGAAGGTAAAACAATGAGTTTTAAAAATGTTAAAGCAGGTACTAATCCACCAGATGACTTTAATAGCATCATCGAAATCCCGGCAAATGCTAAACCCATCAAGTATGAAGTGAATAAAGAATATGATGCTTTATTGGTTGATCGCTTTCTAAGTACAGCAATGTCATATCCGTACAATTACGGTTATATTCCTCAAACATTAAGCGAGGATGGTGATCCCTTAGATGTATTTGTAATAGCTCCCCATGCGGTTGCTGTAGGATCAGTAATTCGCAGCAGACCTGTCGGAGTCATGTATATGGAAGATGAAGCCGGTATTGATGCAAAGATCATTGCTGTACCTCATTCTAAGCTCACACCTCTATATAACAATGTTGAAGATCTGAGCGACCTCCCTCAGCTTCAATTAGATCAAATGAAACATTTCTTTGAACATTATAAAGACTTGGAAAAAGGTAAATGGATGAAATTTAATGGTTGGGGCAATGTAGAAGAAGCCAGACAGGAGATTCTAAAATCTATCCAAGCATACAAATAATTTAGATAAAAGGGACCCAAATCTGAGGTCCCTTTTTATGCTATTTAACATAATGGATATTATACGCAATACACTTGTATATTATTTTAAATATCAATCACTTGAAAATTTAGCCATGACTAAGAAAAAGCAAAAAATCGGCTTTTGTAATAAGTTGGTGAGTTTTTAAGCGAATCTGTAACATTTTGCCAAGAAAATTGGTTAAAAAACGATCAATTTAGCAATCAGTGCCCATTTCATACGGATCCAGGTTCCAAAACTATCCCCAATTGCTGGGGATAAAATTTAGGCTATTTTGTAGGTTAGAACGCACAAGAATATCGGCTATTTGCGGCTATTCTGAAAACTGGAGTTTTCCTATGATGAACTCATCAGGAACAGGAAGTTCCATAACATAAAACAAAAATTATAAGTTATTGCACATGGACCAGAGGGTACAAAAGCGCAGCAAGTAACAATAGAAACCCCCGGCAGAATACCGGGGTTTTTTATTATTTGGATTTCTTAAATCAGCGTCGGGTGTGCGTCCAGGATACGAATTAAAGTCGCTGCAGGACCAGTCGGATAGCGACGGCCTTGTTCCCAGTTTTGTAGGGTTCTTGCGCTAATATGCAAACGTGCAGCGAATTCTGCTTGGGTTAAACCAGTTTTCTCACGTACTTCTTTAATATCCGGCAATTCAAGTTCTGTAACTCGACTGGCCTTTATCTCATTACGTTTAATGGCACCAGCTTCTTTGATTGAAGCAACCAAGTCATCAAATAAGTTGTTATCCATGAAATTGCTCCTTCACTAATTGACGCAGGATCGAGGTTTCTTTGTCTGTCAGATTATCTTTCACAGACTTTGGATAAGCCACCAGGAAGAAGATCTGATCATCTTCTGTGACCCAATAATAGATCACCCGGATACCGCCACTTTTGCCTTTATTGCCCTGAGCACAACGTACTTTACGTATTCCACCACCATTCTTGATCAAGTCGCCTCTATCAGGCTGTACCAAGAGATCTTGCTGGAGCTGACGATACTCTTCATCACTTACAAGCTCTTTGATTTGCTTGGTAAAAATACTGGTTTCAATGAATAACATGGGCACAAGTACGTCAATGGCGTATAAGAATTTTAGCAGTTTTAGAATTAAAAAACGAGCGCTGTAGGCTCTTGTTGCGCATAATGTGTCTGATGTTAATTTTAAATGCTCTTAATATTTTTATATTTCTAAAAATTCAATATTAATTGAACTGAATTATAAAAATTAATGTATTTTATTGAAATTAAATTATTGTTATTCATAAATATTCTGGAGTTACAGAAATGGGGAAACAAACTAGAATTAAAGGACGTGGTAGAGCTCGTTCAGTTTACTATGCTGGTCTTAATATTGTGGTACATCCCCACGAAACACCAATGGTATATATAGATCTTCTATATTTTATTCAAAACAAAATCCAGAAACCTATTTCAATAGGCAATAATACTTCTATCTACTTGTATGATATTAAAGAAATAAGTGAAGGAAAGCCTCTAGAAGGTGTAACTGGCACACTCTTAAAGTGTACTGATATTGATATTAAGGAGTGGTTTGACCTTAATGAAAAAGAAATAGTTGATGAAAGTTCTGCGAATACTCAAGTAAAAATTCCACCTAATTACCTAGCAAATGCAAAGTTTTTTGATTTTGTTTTTTATCCTAAGAAACATCTGATGGTTACAGAGATAAGAGATAGTTCAGGATCCGTTCAGATATCTGTTTTTAAAAGATACTTTGAAACGATATTTAAAAGAGAAGACTTTTTAGAAAACTTCCAATCAGGACATGTAACGGCAGTAACCGATGATAAACAAGTAGAAAGCATCTTAGCTTCTAAAAAACTATTAAAATTAGATATTACTTTATATAAGCCAAATCCTGATGATCTAACAAGTTTAAAAGGTAGAATCATGGGACACTTAGCAGATATCAAAGCAAAAAAGTTACAAGTAATCGCAACTGCTGAAGAAAGCTCATATCTAGACCCTGATCAACAACTGGAAGATTTATCTCGTGTTGCAGCAGATAATGGTGAAGTAGAAGCTGTTATGATGACTAATGGAGAAAGGAAAACTGTAAGTACCACTGAGTATCCAAAAATCATTAAAGATGCTTACTATCCTAAAGAAATTTCTCAGAAAGAATTTTTGCTATTAATGGCAAATAAGTATTTAGATGAAATTTAATTGAGACAATAGATGTCAAAAAATCCTACTGCTTTATTAGTTTACTGGGAAGCATATGGTGGTTTTACAGCTATCATAAAATCTTTCTATTTTTGGGCATCTATTCTCATAACTTTACTGTGTTACTCATTTTGGTCTACCGAGAATGATTGGTTCTTGATTCCACTATCAGGTTTACCTAGTTTATTAGGATTCGCGTTAGGTGGATATGGAGTATGGCTATCCGTTGGCAATCCTAAGTTAAAGAAATTATTAAGCTTATCATTTGAAAAAAATAGTCATCATTCTGACTTTTTAGTCGTTAACGCTACTTTTGTTCACTTTATAATACTTCAAGTTATATCATTCATTTATTTATTAATTTTGAAAGCGAACTCTATAGGTAAGCTTCTGAATTATATAAAGTTAAATTATCCATTGAATTATAGTCATTGTACCGAAGTAGTTATAGATTTTCTAAAAGTATTTGCACATGGTTTTGGATTTCTAATTTTTGTATATTCAATTATTACAATGCTGGCTGCTACATTTGCTATTTTCAATATAGCAATTATCACTGATGAAATTAACAAAATTGAAGATGAAGACTTAGATGCTTTATTAACAGCATTGTTGGAAGAAAAAGAAAAAAAATCCAAATAATGTACTGCCGAATAGCAATTCAGGTTGACGGATCCGCGCATCGGTCGTCCACGACAGTAGATAATTGTGCTTCCTGGGCTGAGATTACGATTCACACACCGTCTTGACACATTCCCAAATCTATTTTGAGCTTATTTAACATAAAACCTCTTATACGAAGCCAAAAAAGTAGCCCCACCCCCATGTTGGATAGGAGCTTTATGGCAAAAAATAGAGTGAATTCGATAAAAAATGAAATCCTCTAATTCTTGTTTTAATTATTTTTCTAACTAAGAATTAGAGGATTAATTTCTTTACCTCTGGAGTTTTATAATTATTGTTATAAAATTTATTAAATCACTTATTGCTCAAATAATCTTCACAATCTGATCATTCACTCATGGATAAGTGTGATGGAAATCACAAAATCAATCAGATCTAAAAATCATACAATTACACTAT
>NZ_CP118967.1 GCF_029024105.1 Acinetobacter lwoffii
TTAAACACGTTTCAATGCCATGATATGGCGAACCATCTCGTTAATATGCTGTTTTGTTTCATTATCTTGAGAACTTAGCCAAGTTACAACATCTGCATCAAAAGCTTTTGCTTGAGCAATCGCATGGCGTTCTTGTAATTTTTTCACAAATTTTGGTTTTACTACTGGCGCATTGGTAGGGTCAAAATTTTTATAGCGTTCTAATTCATTTTGCATGGTTATACCTCCGCTTTTGATTGTGCGATGGCTCAAAAGCAGTAATGATTCTTGCAACATCACCACGTTCAACCCAAACCACTGTTAGTAGTCTACCACGATTGCTTAGACCGATTGATATTAGCCGTTGCTCATCGTAATGACCAAGATCGTCAAAGGATATCAGCTCTGGATCAAGAAAAACGCTACATACTTCTTCAAAAGTAATTTCACGCCCTCGATAGACTATTTCCATTTTTTTATCGTGCCATTCAAATAGCAGACCGTAATACTCAATCAAGGGCATGTTTAGCCTTTTTCCTAGATTTACAACTTCTAAAATTCTACTTAGAGGGTGTTACTTATTCAATAACGCATTAATTTAAATGGGTTCTAACATCTAAATTTCGTATAACAGCCATTATGTTAAATAGAATCAAAAAACCTCCAATAAAATCGTTATAGTATTATTATTTATTGAGTAGATAAGAGAATTAAATTAGTGAAATACTCAAATGAAAAAATAGTAAAAGCTCTCTTACTTTCTCCTTTACCACTACTTTTTTTCACAGCAGTCCTGTTTATCGTAATGAATCAGGAATACAGCCTATACTCGATTTTAGTGGTTCTTGTAGGGCACGGTCTTGTCTACTTGGCTTATTGTATTTTGACTGTACCTTTCAGCTTCATATTCTCAATTCTTTTAAATCGTTATAACAGTCTTAATTTATTAACTATCTGTATTGCCTCTATAATTATTGCTACTCCATTTTTTATTCTTTTTGGATGGAGTCACACAGGAGAAATTTCGAAAGAGTGGTGGAAGATGTATACAGATACATGGACTATCTTTATGGCTCTATTTCCTGGCTTATGTTATTGGCTATTTCTGATTAACCTAAAAGATAAGAAATCAAAGAATATTGAATAAACCATTGCATAGAGATTCTTAAATTTCCCTAAAATTAACATAATACACCTTATACGAAATGCGTTATAATTATCTTTAGAAATCAATGCTGTAGTTTCTAGTTGATAGCTCATCTTCCCCAAGGTGGGCTTTTTTTATGATTTTTAACGTTCCACGCCTATTCTTTGATCAATGTTTCACAACTTTGATTAGCTCCATTAAATAATTAAAACCTAGATAATAAGAACCGAGCGAGTGTCTACGAGCGATTGAGCATCATCAAAATTTCACGCTCGCCTTTTCTCTGATTACAAGCTCACTTTCGATTTTAAACGGTAGGTACAGAGCATCCCGAATGGGTGCGAACTTTGGAGCTTTTGCTTTTCAAAAAATATGAGCGAAGCGAATACATTATCAATGCTTTTACTTTTGAATATCACAAACAGTATTAATTAAAAACTGCCCCTCGAAGCGAGGAACGAGCTTCAATAGAGTACGAGCTTTAGCGAGTACCTAGGGCAGTTCCACTCCCCTGCCAAAAGGCTTTTAATTATTTTTAAAGCTTTTAAATGCTTTTAGACCCTATGAAAGCATTGGTATCAGAGGGTTTCAATCTCAATAAGCACACAAATTCTCTTGTATAAGCACACAAATTCTCTTGTATAAGCACACAAATTCTCTTGTATAAGCACACAAATTCTCTTGATTTACACACACATTATATGTAGTGTTTAAATACACATTAATAATAACGTGTATTTAATATGAAAAATGGTTTAGTTGTGAAAGATAATGCATTAATAAACGCCAGTTATAATTTAGAACTAACAGAACAGCGTTTAATTATGCTGGCGATAATTAATGCAAGGGAATTAGGACAGGGCATCACGGCAGATAGCAAACTAGAAATACATGCTAGTGATTATGCAAAGCTCTTTAATGTATCGGCAGATGCATCCTATAAAGCTCTAAAAGAAGCTGTAAACAATCTATTTAATAGACAGTTTAGCTATACAGCAGAATACAAAAAAACAGGAAAAGTGGGTGTTGTTCGCTCTCGTTGGGTTAGTCGTATTTTTTATGTAGATGACTTAGCGCTATTAGAAATTACTTTCGCACCTGACGTAGTGCCGTTAATCACTCGATTAGAAGAACATTTTACGAAATACGAAGCCAAACAAGTTGCACACTTAACCAGTAAGTACGCCACCAGACTTTATGAATTATTAATCGCCTGGCGTGAGGTTGGTAAAACACCAATTTTTGAACTGCAACAATTACGTAAAAATTTAGGTGTTGAAGATGATGAATATCAACGTATGCATCATTTTAAAAACCGTGTATTAGACACAGCTATTACCCAGATCAATGAGCATACGGATATAAAAACCACTTATGAACAGCATAAGCAAGGGCGTACCATCACTGGGTTTTCATTCAGGTTTAAGCAAAAAACACAGCCGAAAATTGAAATTAAACGTGATCCCAATACCCCTGATTTTTTCATCAAAATGACCGATGCTCAGCGCCACTTATTTGCCAATAAAATGTCTGAAATGCCCGAAATGAGCAAATACTCACAAGGTACGGAAAGTTTTCAGCAATTTGCTATTCGTATCGCTGACATGCTTTTAGAGCCTGAAAAGTTCAGAGAGCTTTATCCATGTTTAGAAAAAGCAGGGTTTCAAGCATGATGAAATTAACCAACCTATTAGAAGAACTTCACGGCACACAAGCTGAATACCTCGATATCGTAAATTATGAAATTGCGAGGGAAAATATATGCGGTTATATCTTCCTATTATCCCGAATATCCCAAAATGCCGAACCCACCGAAAAAATGCAGATGGAAAGCAAAATAGAGGACTTAATTTACTATCGGGATAATTTGCAGATCGAAGATAAGAAAAATATCCAAAAGGTCTTAAATGAGCTAATTCCAGAGTATAAAGCCGAACAAGAAAACAAAGAGCTAAGAAAAATTAGGCTTTCTTCTTAGCTTTACTTTTTTGCTTTGGCTTAACAATAAATTGCTCTCCCAAAGCCTTACCTTGTTTAAAAGTAACGATTTCCTTAGCTTCAATTTTAAGTTTTTCTCCAGTTTTAGGATTGCGTCCCATTCTTTCTGGACGTTGTTTTACTGAAAAAGTACCAAAATCAACTAATCGGACATTTTTTTCTTCAACTAGGGCTTCTGTAATGACTTCAAGAACAGAATTAAGAACAACTCTTGCTTCGTCTTGATTAATATTTAATTTAGGTGCTAATTTGGCAATTAAATCGGCTTTATTCATAATTAATTTTCCTCAATATTTGGTAAGTCAAAAAGCTGTCTATCTCTATTTTCAGTTAAATATTCATTAAGTTCCATGAGTATTTTTTCTTTGTTAGCTTCATTACTTTGCATCTTTTTAATTAAATAAGAACCGAGCAAAATTTTACGTCGAGTATCATCCTTTCTTTCTTGCTCTTTTTGCTTCGATCTTTCTCTAGCTTCGATAGCTTGTTTTTGTGCTTTTAACTGTTTTAGCTTCTCTAACTGAGCTTCAATTTTCTTTTCGATATTTTCGGCTGATTTGGTCATAACGGTTCATTTCGGGATATAGGAAAACCACTCAAGCATAAGAACCTATGAATTGAAATTCAAGCGGTTAATATGCTATCGTGTTTTTCATGAAATGCGCACTTACGACTTGGATTTCATCCAAGTCAAAGTTTGCGTAAGGGGATACCCCTTAACCCCAAAAGCAAAAGCACCCCAAGGTGACTGCATGGCAATTTATCATTGTTCCACTAAAACGGTTAACCGAAGTTCGGGACGAACTGCGGTTGCATCATCTGCATATCGTGCAGGGGAAAAATTAGAAGATGAACGCACAGGACTGACCCATGACTTTACGAGAAAAGATGGTGTCGCCCATTCTGAAATTCTGTCTAATTTAGATATTGAAATTGACCGTGCTGAGCTTTGGAATTTGGCAGAAAAAACCGAAAACCGCAAAGATGCCCGAACCGCTAGAGAATGGGTCATTGCCCTACCTGATGAATTAGACGCTGATCAACGTAAGGACTTGGCAAAAGACTTTGCCAGGTCCTTAGTTGATCGCTATGACGTGATCGCAGATTTAGCCATCCATGAACCCAGCAAAGGCGGTAATGATAAAAACCACCACGCCCATATCATGCTCACCACCCGAAAGGCAGAACTGGACACAGATAATAAACTCACCCTGACCACCAAAACCGATATTGAACTCAGCAACGCCAAACGAAAAAGCCTTGGTATGGGTACAACCCAAGAAGATATTAAGCAAATTCGAGAAACATGGGCAAACTTAGCCAACAAGGCATTGGAACGTGCAGGCTACCGAGAAAAAATAGACCACCGCAGCTATGCCGATCAAAATAATGGACTACAAGCAACCATCCACGAAGGCAGCAAAGTCACCCAATTACGCAGACAAGGCATAGACACTGAAATCAGCCGTTTTAATGACAACGTCAAACAACAAAATACCCAACAGCTTCACCAAGAAAAACAGCAGAAAGAGAGCGTTTTACAGCGAGGTTTAAACCGTGTTGATCAAGGTTTTGAACAATGGCAGAAGAACCAAGAAAGCAAACGCCTAGAACTGGAACACCAAGCCGAAATACAACGACAGCAAAAACTAGAACATCAACAAGCCGAGCGAGCTACCCGTAAGGCATCACAAGACTTAGATCAGGGCGGAATGTCATTATGAGCAACCAAAACGATGATTTAGATGTAAATGATCAATTATATATTTTATTGGCATCTATGAAGGAATACAGAGAAGCCATAGCAGACGATAACAAGCGATTAGAGACGTTTTATAGCAAAGTAGCTAGTGGAGTGCTAGAACAGAGTAAAAAGACCCTAAATAACGCGAATCAGGAAGCTACACGCACCCTTCAAGGCCGTATTCATGAATTAGACAAAGCTACCGATAAACTGAACTACAGATTCATTGCCCTATTATGTGCAATTTTCCTTAGTCTGGTGTTGGTTTTCCTATCTTTCATATTTTTATTCATTCCAAGTTTTGACGAGATTAAAGAACGTCGTGCAGAAGCAGCTTGGCTAGAGCAAAGATATAATCTAGATATTAGAAATTGCAATGGTAAATCTTGTGTCCGGATCATGAAAAATGACTGTCACGGGCCAAACAAAGATTATTGTGTGATTGATCCTAAATAATGCTTGTTAAAGCGGAGCTGCAAGCCAATAACCGTGCTTGGTACAAACATCTGGGATAGATTGGAGTTTTGTTGGGTACATACCTCCACCAAGTCTGATTTCATCGCCTATAAAAACTTTATGGTTATTAAATTTATTGGTAATACTGATCCTACCATCATTTGTATATTCTAATTCACTGCTATTAGCCCAAATAATAAAAGGATCAGTATCACTGTTTAGACGAATACAACCATGTCGATCTAAATGTAATTTTCCACCTGTCATTGAGAGCATATAAATCTTTGTTTCAGGACTTTGCTTAATAAAAATTACAGGTTTTACAGGTTCTATAGCATCAGAAACTAAGGCAGGCTTTGCTATACAGCCAGTAAGCACAGAGATGACGAAAAAACTATGGAATAGATTGTATATTTTCATACTTAACCAAATTATGAGATAGGACAGTACTTTGCTTGGTTTCTTTCATTTTTCAATTTATACCGGTGCACGCAAAGTGGCTCGACTTTGAAACATGGCTAAAGCCACATTTCAAAGCATCGAGCTAAATTTTAA
>NZ_CP118968.1 GCF_029024105.1 Acinetobacter lwoffii
CTAACTAGCCTTATCTACGTGGGCTGCTTCATATTTAGTAATGAAATCTTGAACATCTGAATTTTTAAGAATCTCGCTTAAATGGATGCTCTTGATAAAATACTCTTTAATAGAAACAGTTTTCTTCTCTTTGGTGACTTCTAATTTAGATGTGGCATCAATAGGCCAAAAGTCTGAACGAAGCTCACTGATCCGGCTTGCTGAATAACCTGTATCAATATAACCCCACATTTGTTTATTCTTAATCTTATGTCCTTTCAACAAAAGATAAAGAATTGATGCTTTATGGGTATTAACACCAGGAATTTTAACTAGATGAAACATAGTAATTACTCACTAAATTGTGAGTTTTGAATGCATCTCTCTAGGGGAATCGACGATTGAAACAACCGTCAACTTGAACCTTGTTAATAAACCTGCTAAAATCGATATACAAAACATCACTTAAGTTTATGATTTTAATCAAGTTTAAAGAGGTTTATTCTCTACTCATTGCTTTAAATAGTAACTTACGAATGAAGGGAAATTGCGCTAACAATTTCCCTTTTTTCGTTTTTACGTGAATGGTTCAACCCCCATCATGTAAAAGCTACTAGCCTAAGAAAAACTCTTATACGGTCTAAGTTTATCACAAGTACGCATGCTGTCTAGCGTAGAAGGCCCTTATTTCTCTCATTTCGCATTTTTATCTATCTGACTAGTTTGCTATGGCATTTCTAAAACTTTACGAATTTCGAGCTCCTATCGACTTCTAGGGCTATATATTGACATCATGCAAAATTTCATAAAATTAGTATAAAAATAAAAAAAATTGGCTTTTAATAATTTTTAAATGTTTTTAAATGTTTTTAACTCCCGTTTTCTTAATTTATATCAATAACTTGTAAATGCATTTAGCTACGTTTCCTCGGTTATTTAGCTACGTTTCCTCGGTTATTTAGCTACGTTTCCTCGGTTATTTAGCTACGTTTCCTCGGTTATTTGATACAAATTTATTTATGTGCTAAAAGTTACATAAATAAATTTGTAGTTAATTAAAAAGTGGCCAATAAATTAGTAGTCAAAACAAATAGATTGATTGAGGCTCTTCAAACCTTATCTTTAGCTGAAACACGGTTATTACAATTAGCTATTGTTGGAGCGCGAGAGCATGGTAATGGGTTAGATCCATCTCTTCCTTTAAGCATAGATGCCAAGGAATACGCTAAAGAGTTTCATGTTTCTTATGATGCTGGATATTTAGCTTTAAAAAATGCAGAAGAAACATTATTTGAGCGACGATTTACTATTCTTGATGCCGATAAAAAGCCCATAAAGAGTAGATGGGTCCAGGATGTTAAATATATTCAAGATGAAGGCCGCATTGAAATAACTCTAAGCAGAGTAGTTGCTAGAGAAATCGCACAAATTGATGGACTGAAAGACTTCTTTACTAGTTATTTGTTAGAGAAAACGTCCGGTTTGAATAGTGTTTATGCTGTACGCCTTTATGAATTATTAATGAAATGGAAGCAATTAAAGAAAACCCCTGTTTTTGAAATTAATACCTTTAGGAACCAACTAGGTCTAGGAGTTAATGAATACAAACAAATGAACAACTTTAAGGCTAGAGTTTTAGATGTTGCTATAGACCAAATAAATAAGCATACAGATTTAATCGTAAAGTACGAACAACATAAAAAGGGTGTTCGGATCCATGGATTCTCATTTAGCTTTAAGTTTAAAGAAGAAAAGAAACTTCAGCAGAAGGCAGCTAGTGATTTAAATACACCTGATTTATTTACTGGCCTCACTGATAAACAAATTATTATGTTTTCCGCACAAATTGCTAAGGCTGTTGTTGAAAATAGAAGTCCTATTTTTAATAAGCTGTCTGTATATGCGCCAATTGGTGCTGATGAAGTTAAATTTGCAGAAATGATAGCTGAAGATATGAAGGACCATAAAAAAGTGCATAGATATAAAGATGCATTAGCTGAATTAGGGTTTAAGTTCCAGTCCAGGAAAGAATAGTCACTCCAATACAGCTCGAATGACTCTACTAAATAAGCTTTGTCGCCTCACTGTTGCAGGTGTTTTTTCCTCTGTTGCATTATAGTGTGGCTGCAATAGTGCTTCCTTATTTTTAAAGGTGTTCTCAGTGTTGCTTAGTGTTTCATTGCTATATTGCTGCAACGTTTCACCAGGACTAAATTGAGTTTTCATTTCTAGTAAGTGAGTAACTTGCTTCAAGTGTCCTTGCAAAAACTCTTTATCCTCACGTAACTCTCTAATTTCAGCCTCTGCTCGCTTCCTGAATTCCTCAAACTCTTTTTTTATTAATGCAATTTGCAGTTCATTATTTAATATTTCAGAAGATGCGGCTGGTTTAGGATTGGCTGTTAATTTTGGTTCACCAAAACATCGTATAACTTCTGCTAAATCAAATGATCCATCAGATTTACGTGATAATTTACCGGAATTGACTGCCCTATAAATGGTGGATCTATTCAAATTAAATTGTTTTGAAACTTCTGTAAGATTAAGCATCGTCATGACATCTAATATCTTTTTTATATAGAGATAAACATAGCATGAACAATAAAATTTTAAAGGTTGCTATAGAGCTTATTCAAGGAGAAAGGCATAGGCATTTAAGGAAGAAAAAAACCTTAATTTGATCAAATTAAGTCATTGATTATTTTTATAAAATTCATTAAATGCCCTAAAATACGCATTTTAGGGCATTTTTTGTAAAAAATTGATTTAAAAAGGTTTTTATAGTTGAGCTTTAACCAGAAGCATAAAGTTCATAGCATTCTATGCTTCCAGACAATAAAAAGGCGGGGAATTCCCCGCCTTTTTA